>NZ_NSHJ01000171.1 GCF_002871095.1 Coxiella-like endosymbiont | reverse complement strand
CTATAGCTCTAAAAGTCAGTAGGAGTAAACCTTTCTCTACTTTTTTCTCTTGAAGGAGCAATTTTTTCTCCTGAAAAAGCAACTCTACTAAACTGCTATTGTTAGTAGGATATTTTTGAAATATTTTGTTTTTCTTAAACAAAAATTTTCTTAAAATACTTGATACAACTCGATAGAAATATATAACTTAAAAAATATTTCAACTTCTAAAAGTTAGAAAGATTTCTATTGAGTTTTAAAAAAATAAATATAAAAATTGTATAATTAGTTAGTTAATATAAAACTTTCTAACCCTTAATCACTTATTTCTTAATCACTTATTTTACGAGAAGAGGTACAAGTCATAAACTTCATGTCACAACCCAAAAGAAATAAAATAAAAAAACACCAAAACAGCGCAAGAAAATTTCGTTGATTATTCTTAACTCAGGGGTCAGTTGATTATTCTTAACTCAGGGGGTCACTTATACTTATCTTATTTATACTTATCTTAATACTGATATAGTGTATAGTGTGAGAAATAAATCTAATAAATAAATTAATTTAAGAAACAACTACCCTCTATCCTCGAGACTATTCGCTTAATATTCGCTTAAACTATTTAGAAGTTATTTATTTACTTGTTCATTTATTATCTCTAAAGCAGTACAATTTGAACCCATTAGGGAAAAGCAGTTATAATCTCAGTCTTTGTGCGCTATAAGCTTAAACTTGACGGATAATTGTATTCTCTAAATTTCTGGTTGTACCAGGAGATCTTATGAACAATATTCATGCTTACAAACGACGTATTGGTCCAATTGGTTTAATGATGTCTTCTGTAAGCGCTATGATTGGTTCTGGATGGCTTTTTAGCTCCTTGTACGTGGGCCGTTTAGCGGGACCTGCTTCACTCCTAGCTTGGATTTTCGGGGGAGTCTTAGTAGTGATTGTCGCACTTACCTATGCAGAAATAGCTACCATGTTTCCCATTACCGGGGGGAGTACCCGATTTCCCCAATTAACTCATGGAACCTTTGTCAGCTTATTTTTTGGTTGGATTACATGGTTTAATTTAATGACGGCCCCGGCCACTGAAGTTCAGGCAATGATCCAATATGCTACCAACTACTGGCCTAATTTAATTCACCAAGATGGTGCTGGCGTACATGGGTTAAGTCCAGCAGGCTATTGTATCGCTACGTTTATGATGATCGGCTTTAGTTTAATTAATATTTATTCCATCCGCTTCATTACTCGTCTCAATAATATTTTTTCATTTTGGAAATTAATTATTCCCGTTTTGACTGCTATTGTGCTTATAATCGTGGCTTTTCATCCACATAATTTTTCTAATCTCCGATATGGTGGATTCCTTCCAAATGGTTGGAAAGGAGTATTTGCTGCGTTAGCTACTGGAGGCATTTTATTTGCTTTTAATGGTTTTAAACAAGCGGTAGAACTTGCAGGGGAAGCAGAAAATCCAAGCCGTACTGTTATTGTCGCGATTCTTGGTAGTTTAGCTATAGTATTGATTATCTATGTACTATTACAAGTTGGTTTCATTGGTGCTTTAAGTCCTCATAGCTTATCAAAAGGCTGGCTCTATATACATTTTATGGGAGATGCAGGGCCTTTAGCTGGGCTTTTGATGACACTAGGTATCGCTTGGATGGCAATGTTACTTTATACTGATGCACTAGTTGCCACAAGTGCCGCAGGTCTCGTCTATAGTACCAGTGCAGCACGAACTTTGTATGGATTAAGCACTAACCGTCAATTACCTAAATTTTTACAAGAGGTCAATGAAAGAGGTATTCCTGCCAAAGCAGTACTTATTAATTTTGTTCTTGGCATGACATTTTTCTTACCTTTCCAAGGATGGTATGCTATGGCTGAATTTATGTCATCAATTATCGCCCTTTCCTATATCACAGGGCCTATTTGTTGTTTATCGCTACGTTATCAATTACCAGACCACAAACGAGTTTTTCGTTTACCGTTAGCAACTATATGGAGTTTCATTGGATTTTATATCTGCACTCTCATTATATACTGGACAGGCTGGGGTGTCGTTTCTAAATTAGGCATTAGTTTAGGCGTATCTTTTTTGCTGTTTATCATTTATCGATGTTTTTCTGATCGCCCTCGTGGGATCCATATGAATTGGCGTGCTTCTCTTTGGATGTGGCCTTATCTAATTGGACTGAGCTTTATTTCTTATTTAGGCTCTTACGGTGGGGGGCGTGAAACGATCTCCTGTGGCTGGGATTCTTTGTATCTTGCTATTTTATCTCTTCTTTCCCTTTATCTAGCTATTTCCTTTCGAGCCAGTGATAAGCATGTAAAGGATACACTCGCTCGTTTTGAGGAGGAAGTAAACACGGGTATTCCAACAATGGTGCCCGATGAAGAAATGAAAACTCATCGAATAAAAGAAAATAGGTTATCTTGGCTGAATGATGCTTAACACTTTGCCAAAGATGTATTCAGAAATTGATTAATGCATTTATTACTTGATAGGATTTAATCCCCCATGAAGAAGCTTTACGTTAAAACACACGGTTGCCAGATGAATGAGTACGATTCTGATAAAATAGCAGATGTTCTTCATCTTTCTCATGGTTTGGAGTTAACTACTAATCCCGAAAACGCAGATGTTCTATTACTTAACACATGCTCTGTACGAGAAAAAGCCCAAGAAAAAGTATTTTCTGAATTAGGGCGATGGAGGCTTTTCAAAGAAAAACGACCCCATCTAATCATTGGTGTTGGAGGTTGTCTAGCAAGCCAAGAAGGAGATAGTATTTTAAAACGTGCCCCCTTTGTAGACATTATTTTCGGGCCACAAACCTTACACCGATTACCAGAACTATTAAAAAAAGTAACCCAATATAAAAAATCAGTTATAGACATAACTTTCCCAGAGATCGAAAAATTTGATTACTTACCTGATCCTCATCTAGAAGAAAATCATCCCTCAGCTTTTGTTTCTATTATGGAAGGATGCAGTAAATATTGTACCTTTTGCGTAGTCCCTTATACACGAGGTGAGGAAATTAGCAGGCCATTTGATGAAGTCATTAGCGAAGTCGTTAGTTTAACCCAGCAAGGTGTTCGAGAAATTACTTTGCTCGGTCAAAATGTTAATGAGTATCGCGGTCTTATGTATGACGGACAGATAGCCGACTTAGCTTTACTCATTCATTATTTGGCAGCCATCGAAGAAGTAAAAAGAATTCGCTTTACCACTTCTCACCCTTCTGCTTTTTCAGAAAATTTAATTGATGCTTATGCCGAAGAGCCAAAACTAGTCAATCACCTCCATTTACCAGTACAAAGTGGTTCTGATAGAATCTTAGCGGCCATGAAACGTAATTATACTGCCCTTGAATTTAAATCTAAAATTCGTAAACTACGTCAGGTTCGACCTGGTATTAGTATTTCTTCGGATTTTATCGTCGGTTTTCCAGGAGAAACAGAGGCAGATTTCCAAGCTACAATAAATCTTATTCACGAAATTGGTTTTGATCATTCTTTCAGTTTTATTTATAGTCCTCGCCCAGGTACACCTGCTGCTCAATTACCCGATAATGTCCCTATGAGTGTTAAAAAAGAACGTTTAGCAATTTTACAAAATCGTATTAAAATACAAGCTGAGAAAATTAGCCAATCAATGGTAGGAACTCAACAACTAGTTTTAGTTACGGGACTTTCAAAAAAATATTCTCATCAACTCAGGGGTCGAACGGAAAATAACCGAGTAGTAAATTTTGTAGGAGAAAAGCAATTGATTGGAAAAATGGTGGTAATTACCATTAAAGAAGCTCGCCCACATTCGTTATGGGGGGAGATATCTTTCATGACCGATAAGTTAGAACTTTCATAAATTAGCTCGACCAATTCAATTAAATTAACGCCCAATGAAAATAAACGACTCACTAAACCTTGTAATTAATTTGATGAGAATTCATGTTTGATTGAACAGTATCTCGGAGTAAAAATTAATAATAATGCTAATAAATTTGACATTATGGGTATTCTCAAATCTGTAGACAAATAAGTAGCATTATTAAAAAGTCTTAATGAAAGATACACTGTATCATAAAGAAATAGTTTATTGATAAAATATTAGAGTCAATAAAGTTTTTCTGAATATTGGAAATATTTGATTATCTAACTATCGGAAATTTTCATATAAAAAAACTAAATACAAAATTAAAGTCTGCTAATTCTTGTTATTAGTTAAAGAAGTATATCTTTAACAACATTATTCTAATCCTATCCAGAAGCTAATCCTATCCAGAAGTAGGATATTAATTTTATAATTAGCCACTCCTCAGAAACTAAAAAATATTTCTTGCTGTTAGATCTAGAATTTCAGCTTTAGAATAAAAGAACTTCTCTATATTATGTTAACGTATCCAGATTGAGAAACTGAAGAAAAATTCGGTTATTTTTTTGGAGATTTAACCTAAAAATTAATCCTTACTTTATGTTTGTTACACAACCTTTTTAAAGGGCTTAGACTCCTTTTTAAGGGACATTAATCACTTCAAAAAAAAGGAAGTATGGAAATTATAAGATTAGTGTATATACAAGGATAAACATTAAACGATTTATTTATTATTTTAGATGCAAGCAAAAAGAACAAATGTAAATATTTTAAATTCATATGGATTTTGGTTCTAAAACTAGAATCACGTAAGAGATCACCCTAACTGATATGCCGCCCAAATATACAGAGTCTAATTTACAACATCCCTATTCTTTTATTCCAGAAGATTGATCGAATCTGCAGGAAATTAATCAAATTTAATTTCCTTGTTCAAATAAAATTATATTGTTTGTTATCCTGTGTTTCAGTAGATTATCAAAGTATATGAAAAACAAGAGAAGAAAGCTTTATATTGAAGTCCAAAATAGCACTCAATTTTCTTCTCTTCCTACTTTTTTGCAATTACAAAAATGGGTCAATACTACTTTTCAATTTGTTCCAGTAATGTTGAATAAAAATTTATCCGAATTAATAATTCGATTTATTGACCGCGAAGAAAGCAGGGAGTTGAATGAAACTTATCGCCATCAAAAAGGACCAACAAATATTTTATCTTTTTCCGAAGATACTATTCTTGGGTTACCCGTGAATTCACTTGGGGATTTAGCTATCTGTGCTCCTATAGTAGCCGAAGAGGCTGAGTCACAAAATAAATCCTTAGAAGCTCATTTTTCCCATCTTGTGATTCACGGAGTATTACATTTGTTAGGATACGATCATATCGAAACACAAGAAGCTGCAAAAATGGAAGAATTAGAAATTAACATATTGTCTCAGCTCGGCTATAAGGATCCTTATAAAGATTGGTAGGTAATACTTACTATAAAGTACTCGTTTTTATTAATGAGTCAATATCCATAAGTGATAAAACACACCCACACCTATGTTGGATGGAACACTCAGTTACATGTTTTACTCTAGAAAAATCTAAAGACTACGAATAATTAATTGTAAACCCTTTCAGAATGTAAAAAAGTCGCTCTCGATCGATGATCCCCCCCCGCGAGAAGGTATTAGCGATGATTTAAAGTACTTTAAAAGTCTTTGAAATAATAATTCGTTCTCTTATGATCCTTCTTTTTTTAAAAATTCTTGCTCTTTGCTAATTGTGAAATCGGTGATTAAATGATTTGCATTTACTTATTAAAGATTTACTTCAAATATCTCATCAAAGAAACACTAGTAAAAATTTAAATTAACGATCTTGTACAGTAAGCATTTTTATTCTAAAGAGTGCAAAAGTAGACCATATTATTAAAAGAACTTTGATGAAAACTATACCATATGAGAATTATGGTAAATGAATAGAATAATGTTTCTAGACTAATGATTATGAAAGTTTTTTAGAATAAAATCTTGGTAGTATTGAAAATACAATTAAGATTTTAAAAAAAGAGCTTTACAAGAAGAAGAGTTTAAGATTACTCAATTATAATAAAAATTAATTTATCATTCACAGCACTCTACCGCTAATTTAAAATTGCAATGATTATTTTAGAACTACAATTTAGTAAAACAATTCAATACGAAACAGTAAATATATTATGCAACAAATTGCTCACCTACTTAGACAAAATGAAGTGATTAAAACTGATTTCTTAATAAAGAACCATCATGTTAGCTCTTATAAAGAAAGTATTTTATTACTTTGTTTAATCCAGAAAATTCCAAAGAATGAATAATTTTTTTTTAATCTTTTTGCAATACTCGCTGGCGCCCTCTTGCCTCTAAGTTTCGCGCCAGTTAATTGGTTTCTAATGGCTTTTATTTCGCCGGCAATTTTATTAGCTATCTGGGAGTGTTCTACTCCTTTACAAAGTTTATGGCGAGGATGCTTATTTGGATTAGGATTTTTTGGGATCGGGACTTCTTGGGTTTATGTCAGCATACATCAATTTGGAAATGCGAATATTCCTTTAGCAGTTTTAATTACTATTCTGTTTATTTGTATTTTATCAATATTTATTGGGATCCAGGGTTTTTCTTTTTCTTTAACTTTCCGTCACAAATCAATGGTGACAACTTCATTATTTACTTTTCCTGCTTGGTGGGTAATTTGGGAATGGTTTCGCAGTAAATTGTTCACTGGGTTTCCTTGGCTTTTTCTGGGATACAGCCAAATTTATTCTCCCTTAAAGGGTTTTGCTCCTCTTATTGGAATTTATGGTGTATCCTTAATTGTGGCTTTAATTAGCGGATCTCTATATCTTATATTTATTCATAAAAAGGGAAAGATAAAAATATCTAGTGTTCTTCTTATTGTTATTTTGCTGATTATAGGAGGGAAATTAACAAGTAGACAATGGACCCACCCTCAAAAAAAAATTCTTCAAATAAGTATAGTGCAAGGGAATATCCATCAAACTATTAAGTGGGATATTAACTGCCTATTTTCAATTCTTCACACCTATTATTCAGAAACATCTAAATACTGGAAAAGTGATATTATTGTATGGCCCGAAACCGGAATTCCCATTTATCCTCAAGAAATTCCTTCTTTTATGGATTCTTTGAATAAAAAAGCAAAGAAATATCAAACCGCTCTCATTGCTGGAATTCCAATTTATCATGAAAAAACTCAACAAGTTTTTAATGGGCTCACTGTTTTTGGTGAGGGACATGGAATTTATTTAAAACGTCATTTAGTACCTTTCGGTGAATATCTACCGTTTACCCGATTTTTTTCTAGCGTAATTAAATACTTCAATATCCCTATGTCAAACTTAAGCTCCGGACAATGGAACCAGCCTGCTATTTATGCAAAAAATATTTCTTTTGCTCCTTTTATTTGTTATGAAATTGCTTATCCATTTGAAGTACTAAATAGTATGGAGGGAAAAGCATTTATCGTGGTAGTGAGCGATGATAGTTGGTTTAATGACACAATTGCTTCTGCTCAACAACTCCAAATTGCCCAGATGCGCGCTTTAGAAACAGGACGATATTTAATCTATAGCACGAATACAGGTATAACTGCAATTATAGATCCCTCAGGAAAAATATCTCAATCAGTTCCAAAAAATAAACTGATTGTCTTGATGGGTCAAATCACACCAATGAGTGGAAAAACTCCCTTAATGAAATGGAATTACTACCCTATCTTAGGAATAGTAATTATTTTCATTTTGCTAGAATATATTTAGAGCTTATTTAAAGTTTTAAATGAGTAATTTTAAAAGAAATAAAAAAATCTTTTAATAGTTAATTTTTTAATTAAATTTAATATTTTTAAGATAGAACACTGCTTCCATCAGCTTAATCACTGAGGTATCCTAACTAATTATGAATGCAACATTTTATACCCCATTAAATATTGAACAAGCCGCCCAAAATTACTGGAAAGAAAATAAATGCTTTGAAGTCAAAGAAGACTTAAGTAAGGAAAAATTTTACTGTTTAGTAATGCTGCCCTACCCGAGCGGAGAACTCCATATGGGGCATGTTCGCAATTATACAATTGGAGATCTAATTGCTCGTTATCAATTTCATAAAGGCCGAAACGTCTTACAACCCATGGGATGGGATGCGTTTGGTCTACCCGCAGAAAATACCGCTATTCAACGAAAATTGTCTCCAGCGGACTGGACCCGTAGAAACATCAAAAGAATGCGAAAACAATTGAGACAACTAGGTTTTGCTTACGATTGGTCCAGAGAAATTGCTACGTGTGATCATACCTATTACCGCTGGGAACAATGGCTTTTTCTCCAGCTCTACAAAAAAGGTCTTACTTACAAAAAAAACTCCATCGTTAATTGGGACCCTGTTGACCAAACTGTGTTAGCTAATGAGCAGGTAATTAATGGACGGGGATGGCGTTCAGGTGTCGCTGTAGAAAGGCGTGAAATTTCTCAATGGTTTTTAAAAATTACTAATTATAGTAAAGAGCTTCTTCAAGATCTTGATGAATTGAAAGAGTGGCCAGAACAAGTGATTAGAATGCAACGAAATTGGATTGGTCAATCTCACGGGGCAACAGTACTCTTTGCTCTAGAAAAAAGTCATAATAAATTAAAGATTTTTACTACGCGTTTAGATACTCTCATGGGAGTTTCCTATATTCTGATAGCTCCTGAACATCCTCTGGCAAAAGCACGTTCTAAAAAAAGTAAAAAAATAGCTGAATTTTTAAAAAAATGCACACAAACACAGATAGCGGAAGCACATGATACTCAAGAAAACGAAGGCATTCCAACGGGTCTTTTTGCCATTCATCCGATTACGCAAGAAAAATTACCTATCTGGATTGTAAATTATGTTTTAACGGAATATGCTTCTAGCGAGGTTATGGGAGTGCCAGCTCACAATAAACGTGATCATCTGTTTGCTTTGAAATATAATCTCCCTATTAAGCCAGTTATTAAACCTACTCAACAGAGTAAATGGAATTATGATCAAGCCCCTTATCTTGGTCCCGGAAAACTTTTTAACTCAGGACCATTTGACAAAATTAATTCAGAAAAAGCATTTGATGTCATTATAGATTATTTAAAAACTTACAAATATGGCAATCGCCAAACCAATTATCGCTTACGTGATTGGGGTATTTCACGCCAACGCTATTGGGGAACACCCATTCCTATTATTTATTGTAAAAGTTGCGGTACCGTTCCAGTACCTGAAGATCAACTTCCTGTTCTATTGCCAGAAAATATAATTCCCACTGGCCATGGCTCTCCATTAAAAGAAAGTCCTGAATTTTATAAAACCAAATGTCCAGTCTGCGATAAACCAGCTTTACGTGAAACAGATACCATGGATACGTTCGTCGAATCCTCCTGGTATTACGCTCGTTATACCTGCTACGATCAAGATAGCGCCATGTTAGATAATCGCGCCAAATATTGGACTCCTGTAGACCAGTATGTTGGAGGTATTGAACATGCTATCATGCATTTGCTTTATGCGCGCTTCATTCATAAAGTACTTCGAGATCTTGGTTTGTTAAATTCTAATGAGCCTTTTGCGCGATTACTTACTCAAGGGATGGTTTTAAGATATGGTTCAAAAATGTCAAAATCTAAAGGAAATATAATTACCCCTCAATCATTGGTAAAAAAATACGGATCAGATACTGTTCGGCTTTTTATGATTTTTGCCGCTCCACCGGAACAAGATTTAGAATGGTCAGACAATGGTATCGAAGGTGCCCATCGTTTTCTAAAAAAATTGTGGAGTTTCTCAGATCGGGTAAAAAATACTTTAATAGTTATTAATCAAAAAAAAGAACGAAACTATTACCAATGGGAAAGTTCTGAGCATAAAAAAATTCGACAAGAATTACACGAACATTTATTAGAAGCTAATAAGGATATAGAGCGTTATCAATTTAATACAGTCGTTTCATCTACAATGAAAATTTTAAATGTACTTATCAAATTAAGCACGGATAATGAGGCAGAATCACATTTAATTCATGAAGGTTTAGGAATATTATTACGCTTGTTGTCCCCTATTACTCCTCATATTACCCACTTTCTTTGGCAAGCTTTAGGATTTGGAGAAAATATTTTAAATTTTTCTTGGCCTAAACCAGATTTAAAAGCTCTACAAAGTTCTCACGTTAAAATGGTTGTTCAAATTAATGGGAAATTGCGAGCTCGAATCCAAGTTGCTTCGGATGCTTCAAATGAACTAATTGAAAAGACTGCCTTAAATCAAGATAATGTTCAACGTTATATCTCTGATAAAAAAATTAAAAATGTCATTGTTGTACCTCAAAAATTAATCAATATCGTGGTATAAAATACATGACCAATAAAATCCGAGCGATTTTTATCCCTTTAATTAGTGTACTAATTTGTACTATAGTGTCAGGATGTGGATTTAAACCACGATCGCCCAAAGATATTCCTATATATCTTTGTATTCTTTATATTGATGCTCCTAATCCTTATGATAGGCTGACTATTCAATTAAGCCGGACGCTCCAAGCATTAAACGTCCACTTAACTAAAACAAGAGAAGAGGCTCCGATTATCCTTAGAATAATTAATATTAATTGGAAGAATCCCATCCCTACTATTTTATATAGTAGCACAGCAACATTTTATACTTATTTATTAAGTTTTGACTTTGATTTAGAAACAATCAATGGGAAAATATTAATGGGTCCTAAAAAGTTAATTTTACGACGTCGGTTAGTAGAAAATGCTAATCAAATATATACTCCTAACGCTACCCGACTAATCAAGGAAGAGATGACCCAAGCAATGGTATCTTTGATTTATAAAGATTTAGTTAGTTTCCCACACCTGGTTCACACCCCTCCATAGGAGATAGTCAAGAAGACTTTATTTCTGGTTCTGTTTTTGGGAAAAAGCTAAACTAAAGATCATATGCAAATATCATCTAAACAACTTAACACTCATTTAAATCAAACATCACTTTTGCCCATTTATCTTATATGTTCAGATATCCCACTTTTGGTACAAGAAACTCGAGATAGCATTAGACAGGCCGCCTGGCAGCAAGGCTTCCAGAAAGGAGAATTATTCTTTATTGAAACAGGATTTAATTGGCAAGTACTCAAGATTGCTATTGATAATTTCAATCTTTTCAGTGAAAAAATATTTATTGAAATACGAAACCCTCAAGCAACGTTTGACGAGCAAACCACTCAAATATTATTACATTATTTAAAGAACCCACCACCTAATAAACGATTACTAATTATTACTAATAAACTCACAGCTACACAACAAAAAACTAAGTGGTATAAAGCTGTTTCTAAATTTGGAGCGGTTATCCCGCTTTGGCCAATATCCACTCAAGAATTACCGACCTGGATTGCAGAACGTTTTAAAAAATTTAATTTAACTATTGACATGGAAAGTATAAATCTTCTTTTAAAATTGACGGAAGGAAATTTATTAGCCACTCAACAAGTGATAGAAAAATTATGTTTACTGTATCAAAATAAATTAATCTCCCCCCAAACTATAAGTGCTATCACTAATGATAACCCATGCTTTAAGATTTTTGATTTAACAGAAGCTGTATTGTTAGGTCAAACATCACGAGTAACACGAATTTTATTGACTTTAAAGTTTGTCAACAAAGAAGCTGCTCCTTTAGTATTGTGGTCGCTTACCCATGAATTACGAAATCTTTATATGTTTTTTTATGAACTTAAAAATGGAAAATGCCTTTCAGAATTATTAGCTTCCCAAGGGAAAACACGCAAGCAAGCATTGCAAATAGCACTCTCACGCCTTAATCCGCAACTTATTACTAAATTATTGCAACGTTCAAAACAAGTAGATTGGATGATAAAGGGAATAATTCCAGGAAATACCTGGCAAGCATTAGAGAGATTAAGTTTAGCTATTGCAGGGAAGGAATTACGATGAGTTTTCCATTATTAGGATTATTTGGAGGAACATTTGATCCAATTCATAGTGGACACATAACCATTCTTAAGCAATTAGTTAAAAAAATTACTTTCACAAATATTCAATTAATTGTTTGTGGACAACCACCTCATCGTCCACAACCTATAGCTACCTCTAAAGATCGCTTAGAAATGATAAAACGTGCTATCAGTACTCGATCTATTTTTGCTATTAATGATATTGAAGTTGTAAGAAAAGAAATTTCTTATACCATTTATACTCTGCAATATTTACGAAATTCATTTCCTAACCACTCCTTGTGTTTTATTCTTTCCACCGCCGCTTTTGCTGATTTTAATCTCTGGCACCGCTATACAGAATTTTTAACCTATTGTCATTTAATTGTGATAAATCGAGAAAATTACCATTTATTACTTACTGAAAAATGGTTAAAAACCTTACTTCGACATCGAACCGAAGATCCTAATGATCTAAAAAAATTTCTCTCAGGAAAAATATTGTTTCAACAGCTTCATACTTACCCGATTAGCGCTACTAAGATTAGAAGTTATTTAGCAAAAGGTAATTACTCGGCTATAGAATCTATGCTGCCTAAAAGTGTATTTGAATATATAAAAAAGCATAATCTTTATCGATAAACGCATTAAATTTTAAAAAATAATAACTTTTTAATTAAAAATGAGTTATAATTTACAGTAAACGAAAGTTTTATATAGAGAATAAGAAGAAAATATATAAGACAATTAAAATCGTATTTTTAGTTAGCTTTATTAGTAACTCCGCTAGTATATAGCGGCTCTGCCTATTGTATAAGTTCGACCTTTAGCCACACCAGGGAATACCCCCCACCCAAATCAATATAAATATATCCCATCAACTCAATATTCTTATAATCATCAATTAGTAAATCTAGGTTGTTATATATCAACTTGTTCTGATTTCCTGATAGGATAATCCTTTTTAGCATTATTATAAAAAGTACGATACCTATATATATTATATTAAGGTATGCGCTATTTTTTAGCGACATTCCTCTCATTTCTTTCAAAATACACTTAGAGTACATAGTTTGGTACCTCGCTTATTAGCAAGCAAGAGATAGTTTTTAACAACGTACTTGTAGTTTATATTTTAAAGTATTATCTATACTTTTAATATTCTCGAGAGTCTAAAAACATACACCTAAAATTCTTTTGACTGCCTTTGTTTGACTTCTTATTTACTTTTTTGCGAAATTTTCGTCAAACCTTTTAAAGGTTTTAAAAGGGTTAATTCCCTTCATTCTTCCTGAAGAATTTTATTTTGGAATCTGGAATTTAACTATGATTGAGAATTTTTACTTTATAGTAATTTTTACCTTATAAGATAAACTAATAAATTTATTACATGAGTCATTATATGATCATATATAAATATAATTAAGCTTAAGATAAGCACAAAAAGTTACCACAAATTAGAGAGATATCAACCCCCACGCTTTTTTTAACTAATCTAGGGGATCGTATCATTATTTATACTACCACTTCACAACACCATACTCATGGATTATCTACTAATTATCTACTATCTAATAGTATCAGGTGATTTGGTAGATGAAAAAAAATAGAGCACACCTCTCTACTCTCGGAATAGAGGTTGAATCTGAATCAAAATAGATCTACATAACCTCATTGTCTAGATTATACTTGCCAAAATCCATAATTTTGATACTCTCGAAAAGTTCTGTAGTATAACAGAAAACACTAATTAAGGTTATAAAGTAAGGTTATAAAGATTCATCTTATTGCCATAAAGAAAAAAGATTTCTATATCTTGGATCAAGAAAAATTTTAAACTTATTTTGATCATCTATCGAAGGATTTTACTTTAAATATTCTTCAAATTCAAAAGTTAACTAGGATTCAAAATTCTGATTCTACAAAGATAATCCTTTAAAACAGCCAAATGCTTTTTAAAGTCGATTTTTAAAAGTAAGTAAAATTATCGTTTTTAATAAAATTTGGAAAGAAATTAATACCTTAATTTTATCGTAAAAATAGTAGACTAGCGAGAGAAAGATCGAGTAATAAATTTATTAGTTAGAGTAAAGGTTTAGAAAAATTTGCATTCATTTGTTTTCACAAAAATAATTGGCTTGTTCGTCCCTTACTCAATTAACTCTATCTTATCCGTCAGTACGTATTGTTATTACAGAGAAAATTTATAGAGCTTGAAGTATAATGGCCAATCATCCTTATCATCATTAATGACAAAATACCAACGTATGAAAACAGTACGACTGGCGCTTAAAAATATTCAATTTGAAACAAGATTATTTAAAAGCCGTAGTTTTAGTACGTTTTTATTTATTCTTTTCTTTAGCTTTACTCTTATAGGACATTTGATTTATCTCCAAATTAAAAGCCATCACTTCTACTTTACATTATCTCAAGATAATTTATTAAATATTATACCTATCCAACCTAACCGCGGGTTAATTTTTGATCGTAATGGAGTACTCTTGGCGAAGGATATTCCAGCCTATACATTAGTTATTATTCCGCATGATACTAAGCATTTGAATCAAATAATAAAACGATTAACAAAAATTCTTCCTATTACTAAGGAAGAAGTAAAACAATTTTATCATATTTTATATCAATACCGTCCTTATCAACCCGTTCCTATAAAATATAAATTAACTAACGAAGAAGTCGCTCGTTTTTATGTGAACAGTTATCAATTTCCGACTGTACATATTGAAACACAAATGATTCGCTATTATCCCCTAGCCGATATTACTAGTGACGTTTTAGGTTATGTGGGACGAATCAATCCCCATGAATTACATCAAGTAGGTACAGAATGTTATACTACTGATGATGTAATTGGAAAAACTGGTATTGAAAAATATTATGAAAAACAACTTCATGGAAAAATGGGCGCTGAAGAAGCTGAAATTGATGCGAGTGGACGGGCAGTACGCATTTTAAAGAAAATTTTCCCTGTACCCGGAGACACTATTTACTTAACTATTGACAGTAAATTACAAGCCGAAGCAAAAAAAGTTTTGGGTAATGAAAGCGGTGCTATCGTCATTATGCAGCCAGACACCGCACAAATCTTAGCTCTAGTCACTAATCCCAGTTTTGACTCCAATCATTTTGTATCAGGATTAAGTCAGGAAGAATACCAAAAATTGCTAAATTCACCTGAGCATCCCCTTTACAATCGAGCTATTCGGGGGCAGTTTGCTTCTGGCTCAACCGTGAAACCTTTTTTAGCGTTAATAGGGTTGGATGAAGGAATTATAACTCCACAACATCAAATTTATGATCCGGGTTGGTTTCAATTGCCTAACACTCGCCATATTTATCACGATTGGCGGGTAGGAGGACATGGATGGGTTAATTTAAGAAGAGCCATTGCCGTTTCCTGCGATGTATATTTTTATAACTTAGCGGTATCGTTAGGTATTGAACGCATGGACGCTATATTACATCGCTTTGGTTTTGGTTACTTAACAGGGATCGATTTACCTGAAGAAGTCCCCGGGCTTGTACCTTCTCCGCATTGGAAAATGGGAATCAAAGAGTACCCTTGGTATACGGGAGACACTATAGAAATGGGTATTGGACAAGGATTTTTCCTTGTTACGCCTTTGCAATTAGCTCAAGCGGTTAGCATCTTAGCTGAACGGGGTAAACGATATCGTTCTTCATTATTATTAAAAATCATCATGCCAAATGGAAATAAAAAAGTCCAATCACCTATTATAGAGCCGCCAGTTATCTTAAAAAATCCCCTTAACTGGGATATTGTGATTCATGCTATGCAAGATGTAGTCGATAAACCTTGGGGTAGTGCTGAGTTTTTTGGCAAACATCCAGGATTCTCTGTTGCAGCCAAAACTGGAACTGCTCAAGTTTATGGTCATCAACGTGATGAAGATAAAAGCCGCACTAATATTCCTAAACGACTACGTAATAATCATCTTTTTATCGCTTTCGCCCCTGTAGAACACCCACAGATTTCCGTTACAGTAGTAGTTGAACATAGTGCCATGGCTGATAAAATAACGGGAAAGATTATGAATTATTATTTTAAACATCCAGAAACAAATGATCAAAAACTTCATTCCATTTAGTCGTCCCTTACGTTACAAAACACGACTTAAACGAAGAGTTTCTCAGCTACTCTGGCAGTCATTACATATTGATCCTTGGTTAGTAGTTTTAGTTTCTATACTTGCTGTATTTGGTCTGTTTATTTTGTTCAGCGCCAGCAACCAAAATTTAAATCTTATTCTGAAGCAACTATCCTGGCTAGTAGTCGGTTTTATAGTGATGTTCCTCTTTGCTCATTTGTCTCCAAAATTTTATTATCAATGGACACCTTGGGCATTTGGTTTTGGATTGTTTCTATTAATTAGCGTATTAGGTTTTGGAAATATTGGTAAAGGGGCACGACGTTGGTTTGATTTAGGATTTTTTCATTTACAACCTTCTGAAATTATGAAACTAACCATGCCAATGATGCTTGCTTATTATTTCAGTAATAAAGAATTGCCCCCCCAAAAAAAACCTTTATTTTTTTCTTTCATACTTTTAATATTCCCTACTATTCTAACTGCGAAACAACCTGATTTGGGAACTGCCATAATTATAGGAATTTCAAGCTGGTCCGTTTTATTATTAGCTGGAATAAATTGGCGATTAATTGTAGTTTTTTGTGCTATAGGTGTATTGAGTACTCTTCTCCTCTGGCATTTTATGCATCCTTATCAAAAGGAACGGGTGTTAACTTTCTTTAACCCAGAAAGAGATCCTTTAGGAAGCGGGTATCATATTATCCAATCAAAAATTGCTCTCGGTTCTGGAGGTTTTTTTGGCAAAGGATGGCTTCATGGGACACAATCACATCTGCAATTCTTACCAGCTCACGCGACTGATTTTATTTTTGCCGTAAACGGTGAAGAGCTTGGTTTTGTTGGCTGTTTTATCTTACTGACTCTTTTCTTGGTTATTTTTATCCGGTGCTTATATATAAGCAATCAAGCTCAGGATACCTATGGCCGCTTATTAAGCGGCAGTTTAACTTTAACATTTATCTTATCTGCATTAATTAACATAGGAATGGTTATTGGCATTTTACCGGTTGTCGGCGTACCTCTGCCGCTTATTAGTTATGGAGGTAGTTCTGTTATTACGACCATGGCTGGATTTGGTATTATCATGTCAATACATACGCATAGAAAATTATGGCCTAGTTAATTTAGGCACATACTAAATTTAGGCACATACTAAATAACTTCATTGAACAAACCTCTCATGTGTTTATTTAGAACTCTAATTAAACATGAATTTACATATATTATTTTATATTAAAAGATTTTTTCTAAAAAAACTTTATATCTTAATTTTATTCAATGCTGATGCCATTTCTAAACCCACCAAAGAATCCTAATTATCTCCAACAATTAATACATTCATTAATTATATGCTAAAAGATTATCGATTTGAGTTTACAAAACTTATTAATATGTTCTTTAATGTTCAATATAATCAAGAAATCATCTATAAGATCACCTACCTATATGAAGCAAAATCTTGGAATCTTTAAGAGATTCTTTTTTAATAAAATACATATTCAAGATGGTGTTAAGTCAATTACTGGAAAGCTTATCCAATCTACACGCCTTAGAATATCCTTACTATAATAGATATGGTATTCCTCCTAAAATTATTATATCTATAATAGGTATTGAAAACTAATTATATTCAATAAGTTGGAAACTATACCGCCTTAGACCTTTAAAGCATTTTAACTTTTCATTACAAAACTCGCACCAAATTTTTCTCATACGAACTTACTCACTTTTTTACTGACCAAACAACAACAATTACCTATTTTTTAATAATCAGTTCTTATACAGATGTTATTGAAATTCCTCAATTCATGCCAAGCGATCCTATCGATACTATAAAAGTAAATTATTTTTATAATAAGGGGATATCGATTTTATCAAAAATAATAATAAGATTATCAGGCCATCCTTAGTGTCGCTAATTTTATGTATACTTATGAAGGAAAAATTAACCTATTACATGCACACTCGTTCATCAAAACCTTTTGAGATCTTTACTACTCCTTATTAATTTTCTAAAAAAGCAAAAAAATGATTAATCTTTAATATTTAAAAAATAAAGAAATAAACCCTTCGGATCCCCCATTGCACCCTCTCAAAATAGCACAGTACTGCTGCTGCATTAGCTTTCAATGTAGTAATGGGTTTTCTGAATACTGGTCTATTTTGTCAAATTTTGCTTAATTATTAATATAATCCACGTATAAATACATTATGCCTGTTTATCAATTGAGTCAAAGCAATAATTCGAAAAAAAAGATAATCAAGAAGCTCTCTTAAATATACCTGACACAAATATCAGTAGGGAGGAACACTCGTAACACCTTTGGAAAATAATCAAGAAGTTTTTCAGAGGAAGGATATATCCTACTAAAAAGAAAGGGGCTACATTTCTTTAGAAATCTACTCTATCCCAATTAAAGCGCCAGAATAAAAAAAGCACATCTATTTATATCAAGCTCTTTCATTAAAACTAGATAATTTTTCTTTTAAAATAGTATAGAAGTAATGATCGTCTCTCACAAACAACTTTTTATTTGAAAAGGCTACAATCGCGTATGCATAAGGACATTCAACTTTTCAGGAGAGAGAAAAAGAAGCTATAACACAAAAGAAAGTACTATATGCCCCTCTATAACACAATAAATAATTGCTTTTTTCGTCCTTAAAAATAGTACTACGCTCTAAAAGAGAATATCTAAAAGTAATTGCGTTGTGATTTAATGTCGCGAGTAAAAATTGGAGCGATGGAAAATATTTGAACGATTAATATAGCTTTATATCATTGAATATCTAAAAATAAAAATAATCAATTTCAAGAAGTAATTGATCATTTTAATAAAACCCTGTTTAATTAAATCTTAATCAGGCCTCATTCTCATTAAACTCTGACTACCACTTATATGTTTACAAACAAGGAGAACATAAATTTATTCTTGCTCATTATCTTCATTAATTAGCAAAATACTAAGCATAGATTATTTATAGGTTAGCTTGCAGATCTACCAAGAACAAGATCCTGAAGTACTCTCTACTCTCTTATTTTAAGAGATTGCATTTAAAAATAGATTATTTTTAATTTTTTTAAAAAAATTATTAATATTTATTTAAAAATAAATCAAAAAATACCGATTAAAGATTATAACAAAGCTGTAATTATAAAATCCCAATAATTTGAAATTAAATATATTTTAACTACACTAAAATACAATAACAAGGATCTCCCTCTAGCAGCTTCTAATTCTGGATTATGTTCAATATCTTGTTAACGAAGATGTTAATTATTATTAATTAGCATCTGATTTTAGATTTGTAATACTGAATTCTAAAAAAACTTTAAAATCTATTTAAAAGAAATTTAATGAGATGAGCAAAATGATACCCCACACTTATGTGTGGTAAAATTCTGAATCTTGGGTATGGAATAAATTTCTGTAACAAAGATATTACATTATTAGCGAAAGAATTCATGAGCGTTGTTAATCTTTCAGAAAAAATACTTAATAGTCAAAAAATAAAAATCTTTATAATATTCATGAAAATAAATCATTCAAAAAAGATTTTTAAATATTTCTTTGATTTTAAATAATCAAAAAAAGCCTTATAGATAGTTTGGAAGCTTTCCAGAAATTCTCTAGAAATAACTCTAATAAGTTCCTGTATAATTTCAAACAAAAAATTTGATGCACTATGACCTAGTATCTATATATTCTGTTTAAAAAATTCTTCAATCTATCTGATTAAAGAAGATTATTCTAAGATACGTTTTTTAAGATATTACAATGCAATAACATTCTCTTACGTACATATAAAAGAACCTATTTATTAATTATTCAATTGTATTGCAGAACTCTTAATATTTCTTCTTCAGAAATAAAAATAGCAAATATGGTCTTCTACCTTTTAAGTTTATATCCAATAGCTGCTAAACGCTTAATAAGCGAAGGGTGTGTTGAAAACAAATCACTTAATGAATTTTGAGGTTCAATACCCGCTTTGATTGGATCGTAAATATA
Organism: Coxiella-like endosymbiont; assembly: GCF_002871095.1. Lineage (GTDB taxonomy): Bacteria > Pseudomonadota > Gammaproteobacteria > Coxiellales > Coxiellaceae > Coxiella. The sequence goes on along the minus strand of NZ_NSHJ01000171.1, from coordinate 2,173 downwards.
CGCGGCTTGTCGAACGCTTTCATGAGGAGTTCTACTATATTGAGATACATATTCCTCTCTATTTTGTACATGATCATCTTGAATTTTTAATAGTGCACGCGCTAAAGGTTCATTATCACGCATTAATTCTACAGAGCTCGCATCAGCCATATATTCTCGGATTCGACTTAAATAAAGCATTAATAGCATAGTTACTAAAGGTAATAAATAGCGCAACACTAATATAAAAATAAATAACTGATTTCGAGATCCATTTTCTCGGGAACGCTCCCCCCCAAAAAGAACACTAAAAAAGAAAATATCCACAAAAATTAAAAGAATATTGGTAAGAACAGAAGCTGTTAAAGTTAAACGTATATCCATGTGGCGAATGTGACTGACTTCATGTGCCACAACAGCTTCTAATTCACTACGATCCAATTTCATTAAGAGACCATGACTAATAGCAACCATTGCCGACTTTTCACTAAAACCACTAGCAAACGCATTCATATAATCCGCATCTATTACATAAACTTTAGGGATAAATTTAAGTGCTGCAGCAACCTTTACTTCTTCTACAACGTTATAAAATATCTTTTCCTGAAGAGTTCTAGCAGAACTGGAAGTAATTTCCCGATACTCAGTACCAAGTAGCATTAATTTATGATGAAAAGCAAATGTTACATACAAAGAAAATAATGCAATTAATCCAGTAACAAATGTCGCACTTGGAAATATTTTTAAGGTAATTAGTGCTGTAAATAGTTGGAAAACTGTTGCCATTGGGTAATGGCCTGCGTAAATATATAGATCGATCAGAAGCCCGATCCCTAAATAAATTAATATAAAAGTAATAATAACTAAAACAGTTCTACGTCGATTTCGGCTTAATGATTCTCGCCAATTAACAGCAGTTGATTTAAAATCATGAATAGAACCCATATTAAAGAACCCCCCATGAATTCCTTTAACTCCATATCTTTAAAAGATATATAAAGACCTATAACTAAAACACCTCCTATATAACTAAAACTATAACTGTACTTTATAGTTTTCTTGTTCTTGAATCTTGTCCACTGGTAATTGCCAATAAGGAAAATTAAAATCTAATTTATTACGAAATGTGCGAACAACTATTGACGGAAAAACCATTTTCTTTCTCACATTATAATGTTCAACGCTATCGTTATAAGCTTGTTTAGCATAAGCTAATTTATTTTCGGTATTAACAATTGTCTCTTGGAACTGTATTACATTTTGATTTGCTTTAAGATCAGGATACTGTTCAAATACGATATACAATCCGCTCAGAATCTTAGATATTTTATTCTCTGCCTTCATACGAGTATTATCGTCACCTAGCTGTTTCGCGGTTTGCGCTTGATTACGTAATGCTACTACGTCTCTTAAAGTGGAACGCTCGTAATCCATGTATTTTTTAACAACATCAATTAAGGATTCAAATACTTTATATCGTCGGTCTAGTTGAATATCGATTTGTTTGTTATTGTTGCGAATTGCTTCTATTAAAGCAATTAAACTATTGTAAGTTGCTACAGCATAGACGCCTATCAAAATCGATAACATAAGCATAATAAGAAAGAAAATCATGGTCTTATCCTTTTATTGTACAATTAATGTTAAATTTTATATTATACCCTAAAGCTCAATATATGCCTAGATTTTTAATCATACATATATCTAAATCAATATAATCTTTGACAGTATTCAAAGTATATAAAAACCTTAAATACTATTCAATAAAAAGGGTACAGTAAAAGGGTACAGTAAAAATATTTCTTAATTAGATCTCTATCAGAGTATATCTAATTTAATCTATAAAAGATTGCAGAAATTGCAGAAAAAGTCTTTTATTAAAGTTAAATTTAGTTTTAAAAGGCTATATAACGAGCTTGAAAGCTCGATAAATTAACAAACTACAATACTTGAAAATCTTTTCAAGCTTTTATAAACTTTTTCAAGTTCTTACTTAAGAAATTCGTATAAATTTTGTTTTTCTGATCAATAAAAATTGATTTTAGATAAATTTTTCAACTATTTTTTAAATATTCAATAAAATAGTTTGATTTTTCTATAAAATTTTTCTGTTAATTCTAAATTAATACAAATTAGTAAATTGTATTTTTCTTAATATAAAATCATAAGGCTATAAAGTTGTAGGGTTAAATTT
>NZ_NSHJ01000170.1 GCF_002871095.1 Coxiella-like endosymbiont | reverse complement strand
AATCTCATTCATTTAGAATATTTATTTCAAGTTTCTAAAAAACTCTACTAGTAAATTTTGAGAACTAAATTTACTACTAGAATGCTAGATTTCTATCAACTGATTACTTGACATATTAAAAAGATTTCCTATCACTCACAAAATTATTCTTAAATTTTATTCAGTTCACAAGAATAAAATTTTTAGATACCCATAATTTTTAGTATTATTTCAGGATATTAGAGCTAGCAATGATTTCAGCATAAAAGTACAAAAAAGTTTAATTACTGTTTCTTACTTTTAAATATTTTTGCTTCAATTAAACTATGTCTCTACCTCTAAATTCTAACCATAACTCATAACTAAAGTAACTTTTCTTAACGAACAGGATATCAATTCACTCATCGCTTACTTTATTTTCCTTTCTAACAAAGTTAATTTTTTATCAGATGCTACTAAAATGGTTTATTTCAAATAAAATAATATATAAAAATGTTTTCTATTATGGCCGTTATTCTCTTACCAGCAAGATTTAAGAACTAACGTTTAAAGATTTAATAACTAATGTTTATAGTATAAATTTTATTCATATTTCAAAACTTTTGGAAATTAAGATATCAATTTAGTTTGTTTATGATCACTGCTTATAATTGACTTATAAATTTTTCAATATAAAAAAATCATTATACTTAGCCTACCAGTTCCAAAACCCGTTTCGGAGTTAATTCTTTCATGCAGGGATGGTATCGTCTCCCATAGAGACAATGACGCTTAAAGCAAGGACTACATGATAGGGACGATTTTAAAATTTTTGATTGAGAAGACAACGGGGGAGTAAAATCAGGCGAAGTAGAACCATATACCGCAATAAGAGACCGATGAAGCGCCGCTGCAATGTGCATAAGACCAGAATCATTAGTCACAACTAAAGAAGCTAAAGACAATAAATCCACAGTTTCACTCAATTGAGTGAGTCCAGCAAGATTTTGTATGGGATGACTCACCAAAGAAACAATAGTGTCAGTTACTGATTTATCTTTCATAGAACCAAATAACCACACTTGCCATCCTTCAGCTAATTTAGCATTCGCTACTTCAGCAAAATAAGAAACAGGCCACTGTTTAGAAGGTCCAAATTCAGCTCCCGGACATAAGGCAAGAATAGGAGTTTCGGCAGATAGAGAGAATTGATGCAGCGTTGTATTTACATTTGACTCTGAAATTTTTAATTCGGGATAAAAAAACTTATCTGATAAAGATTCCCCTTTCTCTAATCCCAAGGCAATAAAACGTTGGATCATCAAGGGTAACTGTTTTTTATTTAAATATCGAATATCATTTAAAAGAGTATAACGCATTTCTCCCATCCATCCCGTACGCCTTGGCACTTTTGCAAACCAAGGAACTAACGCCGATTTATAAGAGTTAGGTAATACGATAGCCTGATCATATCGACGTTCACGTAAGATTAAACCGAGACGATAACGATCTATTAACCGCAATTCCCCATGACTAAAAGGAGAATCTAAAGACTCCTGAACTTCAGGCATCCGATCCAACAATGGTTTAGTCCACGCGGGAGCTAAAACATCGATTTGGCACTGAGACATACGTTGCTTAAGTAGCCTAAACAATGTTTGTGCCATAACCATATCACCTACCCAGGCAGGCCCGATAATCAAAATTTTTCTATTATTATTCATTCATTACGTTTCAACTTTTTCCTGAATTTTTTTATAATCTTTCAAAACATATTCTACTTCGCAATAAGGACAGACAAAGTGACCCTCTCGCTCAATGGGTAAATAAACTCGAGGATGTGCATCCCACAGACAATTCTGCAGCATAGGACAGGAAAGAGGTAAATCTTCCTGAGTTATTTCATAACGTCGCCATTCAGAAATTTGAGGTTTGTTAGATTTCATCATAATTACTTTTTTACAAAAAACATTCTAGCATTTGTTCTAATTGAGTGAAATGTTTTAGCTAAAAACCGCTTTTCAGTCATGACGTTTATCTTTCGTAATGTAATTAGTAGATTAAAATCATGGGATTTTGAGAACTGACTACTATCTTTATAATGAATTGAGTTAGATGTTTAATTTCCAGAGCTTTTTAAAAACATCTGTCAAACTTAATCAATTATCTCCATTGATTTAAACTGAACCTCTTTAACTTTTTTTAATGATTAAGAAATTTTTTTAAAAACACTCGTTTTGTATTGCTTGATCAATTATTTAAAAATTTATAATAAAAATACTTTAATGGCTCGCTATAAATTTTTAAACACCATTATAAGTTCTTTACCTCAAACAACTTTCTTGTGTTCAAATACATTACCAAAGTAAGTAGATCTTAATACCCCTACATTGAAGGATAGTAATGACTAATGTTTTATAAATGCCCTACTGTGTGTATAGTTAGTACTGAAGAAATTACCAATGAATTATACATGAAATGCCATGACAGTTTATTATGTTTATTTACTCTATTAATATAAAAAATAACAAGATCTTTAATCTTATCACATCTAAAGATATCTTAGGTAATCCCCATTAAAATCAGGTAAGAAAGCTGAATTAAATCTTTTTTTACATTCTTACATTCTCATAAAAATACTCATGACCGCGCTTGATAAAATCTGTACGTTTATATATACATACCGTTGAAACCGTTGAAACAACCACAAAAATCGGTAATATTTATCATTATGTTAAATGATTTATCCCTGCATTATGGGGTTGTTTTTAGTAATAAAAATAAATTCTAAAAAACTATTACAAGACATTTTATATACTATTTTACAAATTAATTAGCCGTTAAGTATATATATGAATCCCTTTGACACGATTTCTAAAAGCCCAATCTTATTTCGGATTAGCACTGTAAAAATAGAAAAAATTAATTTTTCAATGCTACGCCTAGTTACATTATGAGTTTCTATAATGTATTGCAAGTTATTATTTTAGGCCATCTATTTAAATTTGACGAACGTACTCACGGTAAAATCTACTGCTCTACTTACTTCATCTCTAAAAAATTTTTTTATTTTCTCATGAACCAAAACGAAACCTCACAACCTAACGTTAAGTTTGATGCAACTGATTTAATCAGTGTTCAATGTTGTCATGCAAAAAAAAATCTTGAATTAATTGAGTAGGATCAAAGTTATTCTCATCCATCCTAAGTATTAATCACTGACTTAATTAATTAAATTAGCAACTCTAGAGTTGCTTCAATCAATTTCTTGAGTTGTTTTTTATAGCACTTAAGATAAAAATATTAATTTTTTAATGATCTGAACAGGAAACCATATAATCGAGTTTGATGTATAATAGATTTTTTAATATCTTGCTAAAGATACTACAACTGTAATAAGCAGAAAACAAAATCCTTGTTCAAAATCAAATTTTTAACTATAATCATTAAACTTAAATTCCATCCTTCGATTAAATCTCAAAAAAAAAAGAAATCCTAAATAAATATAATAC
>NZ_NSHJ01000169.1 GCF_002871095.1 Coxiella-like endosymbiont | reverse complement strand
CTAAATAAGTACGAACCATGATTTTAAAAACTCTTTAAGAAAAGGTTTCTTACTGAAAAATTATCTTATCCAGTCCACTCAGCTTTTAATAAGCTTTTAACCACTTCCAACTTTATGAAACCTTTAACAATTAAGACTTTTAGTTTATGAGGAAAATTATTTTTTTTAATTGAACCACAAGATTCAGTCAAGAGCTATTTCTGTCCTGAATAGAACATACAAAAAGATACACAGAGAGTGTTTGATAAACACTGAGATGCTATTCTCATTTATAAACCAATTTTTCTTGCAACTCTTCGTAGATGAGATAAGCTATTTTTCTAGCTGTAAAAATTATAAAACTTAAAATTATATCTAAAGATTAAATATTTTTATCGAGGTTTCGTCAAACTTTTAGTTACATTTACAACTATTGATCTATCATTATAATATAATCAAGCCAATTAAACCAAGAGAAGACAAAGTACATCAATAATAAATACCAAAACTAATTAATCATAGTTGATGTATTTCTTCCTTTTGAGATATTACATTCCAAAAGGAGAAAAAAGTAATTTAGATTAGAAAATTCCTTAAGATCTATTTAAATAATGGGTAGTAATAATATCAAAGTTACCATATAAAGAAGCCAAAATAGACTTTTAACAGCTGCCTATCACTATCTCTCCTCTAGATTATTAAAAATAATACCTTCCATAATATATGGAAAATATTTCATAAGTAAATATTCGAACTTTGATTTAGTGATTCTCAACTAAATTTGGAACTTTCCATATTTATTTTAATAGTATTTATTATCCTAATTTTTGTTCTCTCACTAATCTCTAAAAAATTAGAATCTTCTTTAAATTTTTAAATTAATATGCATGGAATCTATTTTATATAAAATTTGAGAACATATTAATCCATTTTAATTTTTACTTGAATATCCTGAGAAATTAAAATATATTTAATAAATTCATAAATTTTTAAATAGCTTCATTGTATTTAGACTGTTAAAGTCTCTTAAAGGAAATAGTAGTGACAATAATTTTTTGGTTTAGACAAGACCTACGTCTCTCAGACAATGTAGCTCTAACAGAAGCAACGAAGTCAAGTCGTAATTTAATTCCAATATATATTTTTGACGATGAACTTAAATCAATAGGCGAAGCACAATATTGGTGGTTACATCATAATATTGCGTCTTTACAAGAATCTTTAATACATAAAGGAATCACTTTAATATTAAAAAGAGGCAATACTGAAAAAATATTTATAGAACTTATTAAAAAATATCAAATAAAAAAAATTTATTGGAATTGTTGTTATGAAAGTTATTATAGAAAGTTAGATAGTCATCTAAAAAAAATATTCAGCACTCTTTCCATTGAAGTGTTCATTTTTGAGTCTAACCTTCTGATAGAACCACAGAACATTAAAAATCAATCAGGGAATTATTATAAAGTCTTTACTCCTTTTTATAATCGAATTAGCACTTTAATAATTCCAAGACAACCATTAAGAGTTCCTCAAAATTTATTAAAAACGGGGCCTCTCGAAACTGAAAAACTAGAAGACTGGCAACTTTTACCAAAAAAATTAAACTGGAGTCTGGGCTTCAACCAATGGAAACCTGGAGAAAAAAATGCCCAAGTTTTGCTTAAAAGATTTATTAAAGAAAATCTTAAAAATTATTTTAATAAACGAAATCGTCCTGATATTTGCTCTACTTCACAGCTTTCTCCATATCTCCATCTTGGAACAATCAGCGTCTATCAAATTTTAGCTGCGATCAATAAGGCCGTGATAAATGACAAAACTTTAAAGCAATCTGCCGACGTCTTCCTACGTCAATTAATATGGCGTGAATTTGCTTACTATTTATTATGGTATTTTCCTGAAATCAATAAAAAAAATTTTAGAAAAAAATTTGATAATTTAAAATGGACAAAAAATAACAGCCACCTGAAAGCTTGGCAAAAAGGCTTGACTGGTTATCCCATAGTTGATGCTGGAATGCGTGAATTATGGCACACAGCTTACATGCACAATCGTGTAAGAATGATTGTAGCTTCTTTTTTAGTAAAAGATTTATTAATTGATTGGCGAGAAGGAGAACAATGGTTTTGGAATACATTATTGGATGCGGATGTTGCTAACAATGCTCTTGGATGGCAATGGATAGCTGGATCAGGCCCCGATGCTGCACCTTATTTTCGAATTTTTAATCCAATCTTACAAAGTAAAAAATTTGATCCAGAGGGGATTTATATCAAAAAATGGATTCCAGAGCTTGTTAATGTACCAACAAAATATATCCATTATCCTGCTAATATGCCACTCAAGATTATGAAATCATCCAAAATTCATTTTGGAATTGATTATCCCTTCCCAATAATTTCGCATAGCCAAGCAAAATATCAAGCTTTAAAAGAATACAAAAGTTTAAGCTTAATAAAATAATATTGTCATTATAAAGTATATTTAGATATTATCTATATAATTATATTATATGTGGACATCAGTTAAAATGATTCAGGAAGGATTATATCATGAAACTTATTAACTTTCTTAATACATAATATTTTTATACAGAGTATACAAAATTAAAATTATTTCTGAAAAGATTAAAGATGAGTTCCATCGAGAAGAAACTAATAGAAAGATGTTCCAAGATCTCTCTCAATTGCTGATGCATTATAAAACCATAAAAAAGTATTGTATTTATAACTTAAAAAATAAAAAATATTAAATCAATTCTTAGATCCTTTATTTCGGCAGAAAAAGAAGTAGAGAAAATAATTAAAAACCAAAGAAAACTAAAATGTTTAAGAGTGGTAAGATAAATTTTTAAAGCTTAATAAAAAATTATAAGATTTTTAAAAATTTTAATTTTCTAAATATAGTTGAGATCGTTGAAGTTTTAAGGAAAAATAGAGAAATAAGAAATAAATTTCATAAAAAACAACAGGAATTATCAATAAAAAACAAGATAACTCTTAATAGAGTTTAACACATTCTTTTTAAGCATTAAAGCATAATAATATAACTCATCATTCATTCGATAGAGAACATAGAATATTAGTATTTTATTCGTTATTATGAATTGATTTCTTAACGTCGTTAAAAATATTCTTTTAACCTATTTCAAAAAAATAGGTTCTATTTTATTTGATAACAATATTTTGATGATAGCTAGCAAATCTCCTAAATTATTCTGTGAAAATAACCTATTCATACATTACAAAAAAAATCCTTCACACTGAATTGGAAGCTCTTGCTGGGATCAGAGATATCTCAAAAGCTTTGATAGGAAAGCATATATCTATCGAAAATAGATTTTCATATCAATGATGAGTTATAAAAAAATTCAATAAAAATAAAATTGTATTATATAAAAAATTAAAAGTTGTTAACTAAAAATATCTATTCATAGTTCGTTTTATGATTACTAAAATAAAAACATAAAAACAAATTTAAGAACTAATGGTGCTCTTTAATTATAAACACTCTATAGATTACAAAATTAATA
>NZ_NSHJ01000168.1 GCF_002871095.1 Coxiella-like endosymbiont | reverse complement strand
TTATTGATGTGTTTTTTAAAAAAGCTAAGTTATATTAGTAATTAACAGTTTGATTATATTGATTCGAAAAAAAATACTCCTATTTTTAGTGAATTATTTTTCTTTGAAAGATATAGCCTTTTTGATATAGATTTCAAGAGTCTTTGCATATTAGATTTCTTTGATGAAAAGACATGAGAATATCCGTCGGTTTCAACTTTAATGAGCAAGTGTTATCGTGCTAAATATTTTATGAGATCTCATTTACTTGCTAAGCTAATTAAATTTGAGGTCTGTACATTATGGCATTGCTTTCCAGTCACGGATTAGTCAAATGAATGATGTAGATATACCCTTATATTAATGATTATTTAGTAGAATTACTAGATAAGAGAATGAAAGAATTCGTTGTCATTTATCTTTCATTTTTTACAGACTGTTTGAAAAGATTAGAAAAAGTTGGTATTTAAACCAATGATCAATAGAGAATTGGATGGTAAGCAATTCTGGTTAATTCCTACCTTAAATGCTCATTATCAATAGATAAAACCGATCAGTTATCGATATGATTAGAAAGTAGCTTATAAGTCGTTCTTAAAAAAAGAAATCACTTGGCTTGAAGTTATTTTAGCAATTACAATCAGTGTTGAATTAATAATTATATTCACTATTCGTGGCTTTATGATGGTTGAACTTAACTATAAAGTAGAGCTGAATAATAAAGGAAATATAGATTTTATCTTAGGGGGAGTAATTAATAAGTATTAATGTAGCGTTATACTACTATTAATGTATTGTCATGCTAATTTTGAATCTGGAAACTACAGTAATTGATAATCTTAAATTGCAAGTGATTAGTTTAATGATAGTTTCATTATATTAGAGCTAATTTAATAGATCCGTGGGGTAAAAATTACTCTTTAGGGGGAAAATGCACCACAGAATATGTAAAAATTATTTTTAACTATATCCTCCTTAAAGGAATTAATTAAATCTGTGTCTAAAAGATATGTACTATGACATACACATGACAAAGTGATAAAAGAGTTGTTCAGAATTAAGTTATTTTATAGAGTTATCATTATGTTGGAAATTGTTTTAGCGAGTCAAAATGAAGGGAAGTTGATAGAAATACAAGATTTGTTAAAAAGTCTTGAAATACGATTTATTCCTCAGACAAAATTGAATATTCCCCCGGTAGAAGAAACTGGAACAACTTTCGTAGAAAATGCTATTATTAAGGCTCGTCATGCAGCAAAGTATTCAGGTCTACCTGCGTTAGCTGATGATTCTGGTTTAATCATTACTGCTTTAAATTCGGCTCCAGGAGTTTTTTCTTCTCGATATGCGGGTGGTCATGCAACAGATTCAGATCGAATCCAAAAAGTTTTAAAAGAATTAGAGAATATAGATAGTCGTGATCGTAGCGCAAGTTTTCATTGTATTTTAGCTTTAATAGAAAATGAAACAGATCCAGCACCTCTGATTTGTCACGGAGTCTGGGAAGGAAACATTGTCTATGAACCTAAGGGAAAAAATGGATTTGGTTATGATCCTATTTTTTATATTCCTTCCCATCGTTGCACTGCTGCTGAGTTAGACTTCAAAGAAAAAAATCCAATTAGCCATCGCGGTCAGGCTCTTCAAGAATTAATGGCTATTTTAACAAATTCTTTTTTAGTCTAACTGAGGGGGGTATAGATGCTTCCTTAACTAACAATACATTGACGTGAACTAATAAATTTTAAAAATCTAGTATTTTTTTAAGTAAAATTTCATTATAGAAGGTATTTTGTGTACCAGATAGTAGCTTAGTAGCTTCTAAAAAGAAAATACCTCGGATCTTTAATATGAATAAATTATATCAATAGGTTAGGTTAGTATATTAATTATTATCACGGTATCACGGTTTTTTAATTTGAGGTCTTTTAATTTGATTTTACTATTTGTCACTTTTATGATGGGGAGTTTTTAATCTTTAAACAATTAATATTTAAATAATAGGGTTGGCATTACCAAATAAAGTTGGCATTACGATTTTCACATCAACCCAGAAAGTTACGCGTTCACTTTAATGAATAGTGGCCATCTTATAAAAGTAACTATATTGTGGTATTTCGTACGGAATTAATCCATATTTCTGAGTTTATCTTCATCAGACTTAATTATACTCTTTTATTTCAATCCCCCCCTTTGTGCTCTTACCTCTTATTAAAAACTTCTAACAATCACAGTAATAATATCAGATTTAAAAAAATTGATTATTAATGGATTAGCTAACATAACAAGTAATTGCCTTTTAGTTGGGGATTATGGTATTTTTTTAAAAAGTAACAATAATTTGACGTTGAGGGGATGATACAGATCAATTAAATTACTTAATGAAGAGGAGGAAGGGCTCTCCCCATTTATAACCATATTTATTTACGTTGGATGAAGGTCACTATTTAGTGGACTTAACACAAACCCTTTATAAGGATTTTTTAGGATATGCTACTTTAGAAGCACAATATTTAAGATCAAAATATTGAAGTATAAAAATTATTATTCTGTCGTGTATGTAATTTTCGTTAATATTGTTGCAAGCGTTAACTTCAGGGTGGTTAAATGTTTATTATTACAGCTATCCATAAATTTAACTTATGATTTTTATATAGTTGTTATTATTGAAGTTAGGTCTAATAAACCTCGAACGAGGTTATATTAAGTAATAATTTTAGGATTATATTTTTGATATTTAAGTAAGTTTGATAGACAGTTTAAAAGCATGAAGATTTTAAAAGGGTCATTTAAAGAGAGCATTAAAAACAATGGTTGTTGTGTTAATTGCAAACACTACCGTAAAGCATTGATGGCTCCTAATAGATTGGCTATCTATTTCAATACAAATTTGTGATTGTAAGCTATAAATTAGTTTAGGTGTAACATCAGGAAAAATATTGATGATCAATAATACTTTACCTTTCTCTAATTAGAGTATTTTCTTAGAAGAGCTGTCGGTAAATCTTTGGGATCAATATTTATTAATACCAAAAGCAAACAAGATTAGTTGAATTAAACGAATACCCATAATCACAGAACAGTTAAATAATCATACTGGATTTATAGAATTCTTTCAGAATTATAACAGCACAAATAATATATACATCTCGAAAAATCTTGATTCACTTTCCCTAGACCTTTTAACTGATAAAAAAGGGCTATAAAAACCTCTTCTAGGCTAGGAAAAAATTTTTTGAGTAATAAGCTCAAGTTTTAAACGAGCTAATACTAAATTTTTAATTGGTTAACGTTGTAATGGTGTTGTCTTAAGACTAAGACGAAAAGAATACATTTAAAAAAGAAGAAATTAAAAATTTATACCGGCTATGATCTTTAAGTGCGCTGTTAATGTTTTAAGATTTTCCTCAAAGACTTTTTCACGATGTGGATAAAGAAGAATCTTCAATCATTCAATCAAGTATTACCTTCTAAACGCATCGTTTAGCTTAATTCATATAATGGCTAATATACTAGTTTTTTGATTCTTTATTTCGATAAATAATAATATGAGTATAGTAGAATGCAAGTGAGATAAGTTTTAAAATCAATTCTTGCAGTTGGTTTGTTTAATAGTAATAATTTACTATGATATATTCATGCTGGGAAAATAGTAGATAATATTCCTGCTAATTATTCTCTACTATCT
>NZ_NSHJ01000167.1 GCF_002871095.1 Coxiella-like endosymbiont | reverse complement strand
GTATTATTATTCGTATCATTTAAAAATATAAATTTTTATCAAAAATTAAAAATTATGAATTTATTAGTCGATTTTTAAATAAAAGTATGTAGTAAGCAGTTAATGAAGTTACCAAAAGATTTATATATTTCTCCGGATGCACTTCGGATATTTCTCGAAGCTTTTGAAGGTCCTCTTGATTTACTTCTTTATTTGATAAGGCAACATAATATCGATATTTTAGATATACCTATTGCAGAAATTACTCGCCAATATATGCAATTTGTAAATCTTATGCGTGAGATGAAACTTGAAGTAGTATCTGAGTATTTAGTAATGGCAGCTATGCTTGCTGAAATTAAATCACGTCTTTTACTACCCTGTTCGACGATAAAACAAGCAGAAAGTGATCCTCGAGTAGAGCTGGTTTCTTGTTTAAAAAATTATGAACCCTATAAAAAGGCAGCTTACGATTTAGATACCTTACCTCGAATAGAGCGAGATATGTTTATTGCTGATGCTGCAGCTCCTCCGATGGATATTATTGTATATCCAGTAGTAGAATTGACAGAACTGCTTCGAGCTTTAAATGAAGTATTAGAAAGGGCTTCTCTATCTAAATCACATTCTATTAAAGGTAAATCTTTATCTATTCACGATAAAATGTCCTTTATTTTACTGGTACTTCGTAAAAAAAGTTTTATAAGTTTCACGGAATTATTTAGTTTTGAAGAAGGACGGATTGGTGTTGTTGTTACTTTGATTGCTCTATTAGAATTAATTCGTCAATCTGTAATTGAATTCCTTCAACCTGAACCATTTGGGATGATTCATATTTGTTCTAGAAGAGTGGTTAGATGAGTAAAGTGAATTATAAATATATTTTAGAAGCGGCCTTATTTGCTTCGCCAGAGCCATTAACTGTGGAGCGACTGCAAGAATTATTTAAAAAACAAGATAGACCTGTACCTACTAAAATTAAAAATTTATTATCTGAACTTAGCGAAGATTACCAAGAGCGCGGCGTAGAGTTATGTGAAGTAGCTACTGGTTATCGATTCCAGGTAAAATCAAATTTTGCTCCTTGGCTACAGCGCTTATGGAAAAAAAAATCACCTCGATATTCACGAGCTTTATTAGAAACTCTTGCTTTAGTTGCCTACCGTCAACCTATTTCGCGAGGAGAAATTGAAGAAATCCGTGGTGTAACAGTGAGTTCAGATATTATAAAAAAATTATTAGATCGTGAGTGGATTAAAGTAGACGGTTATCGGGATGTTCCAGGGAAGCCAGCTCTCTATGTAACTACAAAAGCTTTTTTAGATTATTTTAATTTAAGAGAGATAACTGAGTTACCTCCTTTAGAAGGAGTGGTACAGTTAAAAAAAAGTACTCTCAATTAGTAAAACAATTAATATTGTTAGTGTATGTCTGCTACTTAAAAAGCAGAGAATAAAGAAAAATATAACAAAGAGCTTCACCTCTTTGAAGAAAAGAGGTGAAGATTATTTTTTTATGATGAAACGTGTATTCAAAAAGTTTTATCTAAGTGAGTTAGGCTAAGGTTTAGAATATAAAATCAAAAAAATTCATTAAAATAAAATGTATTTAAGCTAATGATTATAATGTAAAATTTAGAGATAGACTTTCTGTAAATGATATTATTTATATTAAAACTAAACTAAAACTATATTAAATAAGTCGTATTGAGGGTATGAGTTTAATTTATCATAAGAAGCCCCTTTGGTGGAGAACAAATTACTAATATTATTATACATAAGAATCCAGAGAGTCGACTCATAATGTTTTTGATCTGATGAGGTAATTACTACGGGAGCTATTTAGCCGCCGGGGGGGGTTGATCAAGATCGGGCTCTGAGGATGAGATATATAAATACTTCGAGACTATGATTTTTTATTAATGATAGTAACTTTACAAATTGTTTGATGCATTTTTTATCCAAGATTGAGCAGGGGTATTAAAAACAAATATCTCGTATAGGATTATGGGTAAGGTTTATACTGATATGATAAAAGGTTTACCCGTAGAGTGAAATTAACAGATGACAAACCATGTTTTGAACATATTTATAGATTTAAACAGTAGGTAGGAATAAAAAAACTAATAAAAAACTATTTATTGGTTTCATGTACTTCAATTAATAAATTGATTGTAGGAATTCTAAAAAATTAAAATCAATTGTCATATGTGAATTTTTATTTAGGTACACTAATATTAGTTACATCTTTAGATCGGGGCGAATAATAGGAGTTAAAACCTTTTGAAATGGAAACCTTACAAAATGTCCTTAATATCTCTAGAAAATTTTTTTATGATTTTAATGATTTTAAAAAAGTCAATAATTTAATCAATAGACTGAATCTTGATTACTTTAAATTAATTAGAAATATATTTAGAAAAAGTTGATATAATACTGTTTCTATTATCTTATTTAATAAATAAAGTCTTTATAACTCTGTTATTACTACAAATAACAGTGGAAGTCCTAGTAAATGATCTATGCTCTGAATAAAAAAAACAAATATAATTAAAAATTAAAATAAATCTTTTGGAAGAATATAAGTCTATAGTTAACAGATCTTCTTTTCGCAAAACACGATCTATGTATGTTATTACAATTTTTCTTGTCGTGATGATAGTTTTCAAAAAATAAAGACTTTAATAAAAAGTGCTCTATTGTCCGCCATATTAATAATAACGACAATATGATAACTTATTCTTAAGGCCCTTGCAATAAGAGGAAAAATTGATATCTCAGTGAAAATTGATAAACTTTTTTGAATGACAGTAGTTGATGGAGGTAGTCCTTTATTTAAAAAGCGCAAACTATTTTTATGTATTTAAGTTTATTCAGAGTTATACCCCAAATATATCCATCCTTCATGAATCTCGTCAAGTGGTAGAACGTGTTTGATAAATTTTAGATTTTTAAGTAATTTAGTTGTATCAGTACTATCAGAGGAGTATTAGTAATAATATTTTTGTATTTTAATATAAGTTACTATTTTTTAAAATATTTTAGTTATCGACTTAAAATTTTTACACACCTTCTTTAGCGGAATATTTATTTTTATCTTCTTTACTAAAAATTCTATCGTTGATGTTTTTAATATTCTACTTAGTACTACTGAGCGATCTGTTAAAGTAATTATATTAAAAAGATTTTTTTTTGAACTCTTAAAGATTTTGAAAAATTTTCATAAATTGTGTTTTTTTATTAGCTTTCAAAAGTTGAATGACCTCACTAAGGTGTTGACAATAATTATATTTGTCTAATTCATCTTTAATCCAAAGTATTGTGTTATCAAATTCTTGTAATTTTTCATTAAGATCAAAAGAAAGTTGATTTTTTTTGGTTATAATTTAAATCAACTATAGGTAACTTTTTAAGTTTGTGTTTAAAGAAACCTTGTTTTGACAGTGTAGCTTCATTTGACTAAGTCTAGAATACAAATAGTATTGTTGGCAACAATGAGGTCTGATAATACATGGGTTTTATTTTAAATAAATGACAGGTTTATCGCCATTCATATTGTGATTCTCTGTTTAAGTGGCTTTTATATTAATAACTTTTGTATTAATATTAATCTCGGATACTGCCATGAGCAGTAGCTTTTTCTGATATTCAAATTAATCGTTTTAATAGTGAAATGAACATAAGCTAAGGTTAAACTTCATAGTAAGTATAGAAG
>NZ_NSHJ01000166.1 GCF_002871095.1 Coxiella-like endosymbiont | reverse complement strand
AAAATATATTACTTTCTTGGAAGTATGAACGAAAAATTAGTAAATTTTCTTTAATATTTAATCTCATTTTCGATGCCATATTTATTGTTAAATATTTTTCAGTGATTTAGATGAGATCTCATGAAAAAACACTTAATATTGTTTTTCAGAATACTGGGTGAGATTTTTTTGCTATTTTTTCAAAAGTTTTCCTAATTTAGCGAAATTATAATATTATAAGAAAATAAAGATAAGAAAATGATTTAGTACGTTCAAAATGGTGTGGAATAAGTGCCCTAATTAAAAAATTAGAAATTATTTCGAATAAAAATAATCTTTTTTATTAAAAGAAAACTGTTTTTAAATGAACTAATTCCAATACAATACATATAACATATCTTCATATTTTATATTTCATGGGCATCCTAATAAAGGAAGGGAGACAGTTTTTTATTTGTGTAAAACTTAAACTATTTTAATAGTCTTGAATAAAAAGAGTTTTTCTTGTTTTTGCCACAATGTTGAAAATTTTTTACTTTTTTATATTTTTTTAAAAAGCTGTTCTTCTACTCCCTTTACATAAACAAAGAAGAGTTTATTAACCACAGGATTATAATACAATCAGGTCTAATTTTTACTGAGTTCAAATATTTTTTTAACTGCTCAAATAATTTTTTAAATTTTTGTATAAATATAGTAATCAAGAGTGTATTCAATTGCTAATTTTTAGAAAGAATTTTTTTAATTTATTTTGTTACGTAGAGAGGATGTAAAATTTAATATCGATAATGATCCAACTTAAACGGTCCTTTAGGATCGACCCCGATATAGGCGGCTTGTTTCTTGGTTAATTTCGTTAATTTAGCTCCTACTTGTTGTAAATGTAGATGTGCGACTTCTTCATCTAGGTGTTTAGGTAATAAGTATACCCCCAGGGGATATTTTTCTTGATGTTTCCATAATTCTATCTGCGCCAATACTTGATTACTGAAGGAAGTCGACATCACAAAACTGGGGTGACCTGTTGCACAGCCAAGATTAACTAACCGGCCTTTTGCCAAGACTGTCAGTCGTTTTCCGTTAGGGAAAATAACTTGATCGACTTGGGGTTTAATGTTGATCCATGAGTATTTTTTTAAAGAATTGATGTCAATTTCTTTATCAAAATGGCCAATATTACAAATAATGGTTTGATTTTTCATTTGAGTCATATGTTCATGAGTAATAATGTCAATATTACCCGTTGCAGTAATAAAAATATCAGCGATCGGAGCTACTTCTTCCATGGTCACCACTTGATAACCTTCCATAGAGGCTTGTAAAGCGCAAATAGGATCAATTTCGGTAATATATACCGTAGCGCCGTAAGCACGAAGGGATTGTGCACAACCTTTACCTACATCCCCATATCCACAAACGACAACACGTTTGCCTGCAATCATCACATCTGTTGCCCGTTTAATAGAATCGATGAGTGATTCGCGAGATCCATAAAGATTATCAAATTTTGATTTTGTTACTGAATTGTTTAGATTGATAGCGGAGAATCTTAAAGTGCCATCTTTGAGCATTTTATAAAGACGATGAGCTCCAGTAGTCGTTTCTTCGGAAACACCGCGAATATTTTTGACTAATTCTGGATTGTTTTTTAGCACATAAGTGGTTAAATCTCCACCATCATCTAATAACATATTAGGGTGCCAGCCGTTAGGGCCTTCTAAAGTAGAATCTATACATTTCCAGTACTCTTCCTCAGTTTCTCCCTTCCAAGCAAAAACTGGAATACCTTTTGCCGCGATCGCGGCAGCTGCATGATCTTGAGTAGAAAAAATATTACAAGAAGACCATCGAACTTCAGCACCAAGTTGAATTAAAGTTTCAATTAAAACAGCTGTTTGGATTGTCATATGGATACAGCCCGCAATACGAGCCCCTTTCAAAGGTTGACTTTTTTTGTATTTTTGACATAAGGCCATTAATCCAGGCATTTCTGTTTTGGCAATGTCAATTTCCTTTTGACCCCAATCTGCTAATTTACTGTCAGCAATTTGAAAATCTTGAGTCATTATTATCCAATTTTTTAAATATTCACTATTGGGCTATTTTAAGGATGTTGGTTGGGGCGGTTGAAAGTAAACCTGCAGCTTCGCGAAGCATTTCCGCTTTATCAGTTTGCTCCCAGGTAAATTCTGCTTCTTCCCGACCAAAATGGCCATAGGTAGCAGTAGCTTTGTATATAGGTCGAAGTAATCGAAGATCTTCGATAATTCGTCCCGGACGAAAATCAAAGAATTCCATAATTAATTGTTGAATACGTGCCTCATCAATTTTGGCGGTTCCGAAGGTTTCAATGTTAATTGCAGTAGGCTCAGCAATACCTATGGCGTAAGAAACTTGAATTTCACAACGATCAGCTACTCCGGCAGCTACTATGTTCTTAGCAACGTAACGAGCAGCATAAGCAGCCGAACGATCTACTTTAGAAGGATCTTTCCCTGAAAAACAGCCTCCCCCATGACGAGCCATTCCTCCATAGGTATCAACGATGATTTTTCGTCCAGTTAACCCACAATCGCCAACCGGTCCACCAATAACGAAGCGCCCAGTGGGATTAACTAACAGTCGAGTATTCTTTGTAATCCAAGTTTGAGGAATAACAGGCTTAATGATTTCTTCAATCACGGCTTCTCGTAAATCTTTTTGAAGAATATGTGGACTGTGTTGCGTGGAAAGTACAATGCAATCTACTGCTACAGGAACTCCATTTTCGTAACGGAGCGTAACTTGTGATTTAGCATCCGGACGTAACCAGGAAAAAATACCTTCTTTACGCAACTCTGCTTGTCGACGAACGAGACGATGAGCATAGGTAATTGGGGCAGGCATCAGTACTTCGGTTTCTCTCGAAGCATATCCAAACATCAAACCTTGATCACCAGCTCCTAATTCTCGATCTTTACGTCCGTCAACACCTATGATGATATCCGGTGATTGTTTTCCAATGGCTGAAAGTACGGCGCAAGTTTCTCCATCAAAACCAATATGAGGGTCATTGTAACCAATCTGTAAAATGGTATTACGAGCAATTTGTTCTATATCAGCCCAAGCACTGGTAGTAATTTCTCCCGCGACAAAAACCATGCCAGATTTCACTACAGCTTCACAGGCTACGCGAGAACGGGGATCTTGACTAATGAGTGCATCTAAAATAGCATCAGAAATTTGATCGGCTATTTTGTCTGTGTGGCCTTCCGAGACAGATTCTGAAGTAAATAAGGTTGTGTGCGTCATGCTAAAATCCCTAATTCAAATGAAGTGAGTCATAGTAATAAAATTTTAAGAAAATTACACTAATTTTATTGGAGTTCGGGAGTCTTGGTTAACAATGAGGCTGCTCATTGGAACCTTCTGTTAGTAGAGCTATCCTCTATATTTGAAGAGCTTAAGAAAAGTAATGCTCTATCTATCTTTAATAAAATGATATGAGTTACGGCTGTCTCTTATACACATTCT
>NZ_NSHJ01000165.1 GCF_002871095.1 Coxiella-like endosymbiont | reverse complement strand
ATACAGAAAAGATATTCAATAGATAATTTATTAGTATCTAAGTACTTATGATTTTTTTTTAGAGTATTAAAGATTTAAAAAGCAAATCACTACTAAGAATATAATACCAACTACAAGAAGATTATATTTGTAGCCCAATAAAATAGCACAATTAAATTAACTTGACTAAGTAATTTTTGGATGAAAGGCCAGAGAAAGAATTTTATAAGCTAGTTTAGCTGCTAAAAAATCACAACTGTGAAAATGAGGAATAGGGGCTAATTCATTAATATCGGCACCAACAATAGTCCCCACCTGGCTCGCTGCAGCAATAATTTCAAGCGCATCATTCCAAAATAATCCACCTGGCTCCGGCGTTCCAGTGGCAGGCATTAAACTTGTATCAAATCCATCCAGGTCAAACGTAAGATAAATGGGACGATTTTCAAAGGAAGCAATAATTTTTTTTATATCCCAACTTTTTTTATCTTTTGCCCAATAAATATGAATTCGTTTTTGATTAGCTTCAAAAAAAGCAATTTCCTCCGCAGAAATATTTCGAATACCAGCTGAAACAACTTCGATATTCGGATAATCTAAACAACGCCGAATTGCCGAAGCATGAGAAAAATACTCGCCATGATATCCATCACGCAAATCTGCATGCGCATCAAAATGTAAAATTACTAAATTAGGATACCGTTTAATAAATGGGCGAATAGAACCTGCAGTGATCGAATGCTCTCCTCCAAAAATAAAGGGAAACTTCTTATCTTCTAAAACACGTTCTACTAACCTTTCCAATTGCTGCAATGCTTTTACTATCTCATTTTCGATCTTGGGCTCTTCCAGAGTTACAATCGCTATATTACGATAAGGCTCGTACCAAAGAGCTTCATCAAACAATTCCACCTCATGTGAGGCTTGAATCATCGCCTGAG
This sequence comes from Coxiella-like endosymbiont, assembly GCF_002871095.1. Classification (GTDB taxonomy): domain Bacteria; phylum Pseudomonadota; class Gammaproteobacteria; order Coxiellales; family Coxiellaceae; genus Coxiella. The sequence continues at coordinate 2,806 of NZ_NSHJ01000165.1, read as the reverse complement.
GTCCCTTGGCAGTACCCCTTCCATAACTCACAGACTGCTCCAATCCAAAGGGAATGATGACAGCCTTTGCGTTTTTATAACTTATAACTTCTTTAAAGGCCAAGCCTAAAAAAGCTTTTTTAGAAGGAAGGCATTGCATTATTTCAATTTCTCATCAAACAACTGAGCATAGCGTCGACGTAACCGATCCCTCCAAAAACCTCGATGATAAGCATCGCTTGTTAATAGCGGTAATATAGAGGTAGCTTCTGCATAAACCATTTGTTCATAAGCCGTATCTACTTTGCCCCAGGAAGAGGCTTCTTTAAGGGTCGAACTGGAACACGCCCCATCACGCATATCTGCTACAGTTATTTGAATAGCATACTTATGCATATCTACTGATTTTCCAATAACTTCTGCACAAACTACGGTGTCTTGAACAAAATTTTTTGGAACCCCACCCCCGATCATTAATAATCCAGTTCTCTCTGCTTGAATTTTAATTTCCGTTAGCTCACGAAAATCTCGAATAGAATCAATAGTTAAATGCTTAGTAGGATTTTTTACTTGATGGAGTACTAATCCAAAACCTGCTGAAGAGTCTGTAAAAGCAGGACAAAAGATGGGTACATCATGTTCATAGGCTAGTTGAACTAACAAATCTTCTTTTTTTGCCTTTCCTTGCTGTAAAAAAGCACCCATAGCCTGAATAAATTCACGTGAGCTATAAGGACGAGGTTGAAGTCTATTAGCAATTTCAAAAATGGTATAATCACATCGTTGTAAATCTTCCTCATCGATATAAGTATCGTAAATTCGATCAATATATAAATTACGTAATTTCTGATCATCAACTATTGATCTACCTTGATAATGTCGAAAACCTAAGGCCTCAAAAAAATCCATATCCACGATGCTAGCACCGGTTGCTACAATAGCATCCACCATATTGTATTTTACTAAATCAGCATATAATTTCATACAACCACCAGCCGAAGTTGATCCAGCAATAGTTAAAATAATGCTGCATTCCTTGTCTTGAAGCATTTGGTTGAAAATTTGTGTTGCCCTGGCAAGATCTCGAGAGGTAAATGACATTCTATCCATCGCATCAAGAATCGGACGAGCATCAAAACGGGTAATATCAATATGTTCAACTGTTTGTTGCAATAATTCTTTCTTCAAAGAAGACATGGGTAAGATTTGATTTTTCATCAATGATGTTCTCACAAGTTAATAAAAATTAAGCAGCAATCACTTCAAGGGGTTCTTGCGTGATGTACTCGTCCGAATACATCGTCATAAGAGGCTCATCTGAAATCAGCACAACACCCTCTTTTTGCTTGAATCCATTAAATTTAGTAGATAAAGTTCGGCCATAAGCGCCTATTTGGCCGATTTCGATATAATCACCTTCTTGAATATCATTAGGCAAATAAAAAGGACCTTTCATGTAATCTAAAGAATCACAAGTTGGACCATAAAAACTAAAAGGTAAAAGATCTCTGTCTGTAGGACGATTTGAGCGTAACAAATGTACTGGAAAAATAAAATGGGGAATACCAGCATCAAAAAGACTTCCATAAGTGCCATCATTGATATAAAGCATATCCTCTTTTCTTAGCTCAACATTCACCACTACCGAGGTGCTTTCTGCCACTATTGAACGACCTGGTTCACAAAGCAATTCTAAATGAGGTCGGTTGTGAGCTATTTTCGCAAATTCTGTATGAATCGCCTCAAAATAAATATGCAACGCTGGTGGGATCATGCCTGGATAAATGGAGGGAACCCCTCCACCCACATTAAAATATTCAATTTCTACACCCGCTTCATTAATTACTTTATCAGCCATACGAATGGCTATTCGGTAAGCATCAGGGTGCATACATTGTGAACCGACATGGAACGTGACCCCTAGCTTGTAAGCCACTTTCCGTATGGTTTTTAGTAATTCAGGAGCTTCGTGTAGATTAATACCAAATTTTTCTGCCAAATTAAATTCAGCAAAGGTATTTGGAATAGCAAGCCGTAAATATAAGCAGAGGTCTTTGGCATTTTCAGTACAACGAACAATTTTATTCAGCTCGGCTAAGCAATCGAGAGAAAAATGACGAATATCGTAATTAAAATAAGCTTCACGAATCGCGTAAGGTGATTTTACTGGATGCATGAAATAGAGTTCAGCCGAAGGAGCATATTCTTTGATGATACAAATTTCTTCATAAGAAGCCACATCAAACGCAGTTACACCGTAGGAATGCACCAATCGAATGACGTGTTGTTCAGGGTTCGTTTTTACCGCGTATAAAATTCGTCCTTTAAATTGGGTACGAAAGTAATTAACAGCCCGCCCTAAGGCAGCGGGCCTAAAAGCAAAAACAGGCTGCATCGGCCTGCTTTCAGCAATTGAAGCAATGGTCTGAAGTTTCATTGCTGCATATAAAACCTATTTTAGTGATTATTCTACTATTTTTACTATTTTCCGCTATCAATATATGAGATTAACTGCAATGTCAAATAAAATATTTCTTTTTCAATCATTCCTGACTAATGTCTCTAATTCAATTGATTTACAGCAATAAGCACTAGAGAACAAGGATTGATTTATAGATAGACATAGAAAAAAGATTATATTTCTCAAAAGCTATGAGAACACCATAAAACTTACCATTTGCGTCTTTAATCTCGATTAGTAATTTATATTCTTCTATTCAAAGAGAAAACCATAAGAGAAAAGTGATGACTTTTTTAATCTAAGTTCGCTCATTTCTAAGTCTACTCATTGTTTGTAATTCCACTAATTATTTATGATATTATCATG
>NZ_NSHJ01000164.1 GCF_002871095.1 Coxiella-like endosymbiont | reverse complement strand
ATACTTATCTATCAAAAAGATAAACTTGTAATTTTTTATGAAAACTTGACTTATTCTTCAAATTTATTCTGGGAGAATGGTGGCATGTCGATTATGGGCTAGGGGTTAATATTACTTTTAGTACTTCGTTGAGGAGAAGTCCGGTTTTAATATTAATCTACTGACGAGAGCCTTTTCACTCTTTAATTAGAGAAATAATATTTTGGTACATGATATATGTTTGGGACGTGAATTCTTCGAGAGGTTTACGGATACCTTCATGAGAGATAGGGTCGTCTTGTAGTAGAGTTTTTGTGTATAAGATATTATGGTTTTAAGTTTAAATACTCTACTGTAATTTAGTAATTATGGGTTCTTTATTATACTACTTTGAACTTTGAGTTAGAATCAGGCTTTTTCTAGCGAATCGATTAATGCTTTTAAAAAGCGCGCAATTTCTCCTCCTGTAATCAATCGGTGATCGCTAGTGATAGAGAGTGGTAATATTTCATGAATTACGGGCTGGTTATTTTTGGGTACTACTTGTTTCCTGATTTGACCTACACCAATAATCGTGACCATGGGTGGTAGTAAAATAGGATTTGCATAGCGCCCTGCAAAGCTCCCAAAATTGGATAACATAATTGTGGCACTACGAAGATCTTTGGAAGGTAAGCTTCGGGTTTTGGCCATCTCTTTAAAGAGATTCACTTGTTGGCGTAACTCACTATCTTTTTGGTGTACAACATCTTTTAAAACAGGGACATATGCGCCATGAGGAGTATCAATTGCTATCCCGATATTAATATTTTCTTTTATTTGATAGCCCATTTTTTTGTCATCGAAATAAGCATTCATGATGGGTACTTCTTTGCAGGCTTCTTGAATAGCTCGAATTAGTCGGATCGTAATATCTTGTTGACCCTGCCAGGCCTGAATATCTGCGTCATCTACTAAGCTGACAGGAACGACGTCTCGATGGGATTGATTCATACTAAGAACCATTGCACGTCGCACATTGGATAAAGGGGTAAGCTCTCCTTCGATTGGGGCGCGTTTCAAAGAAGTTTTATATAATTGAGCGGTTTGTTTAACTTCGTCAGTAGTAATCATTGCTCCTTGAGGTTTAATAGTGGAAAGATCTACTCCAAGCTGCTTCGCAAGCCTTCGTACTGAAGGCGTTGTTTTAACAAGGTTTCTTTGTTTAAATTTTTGAACAGTAATGCCTGTAGCTGCTTCTTTTAAGATAGTTTTACTGCTTTCAATGGTACCAACAACCGTCGTCCAAGCGTTTTGAGAGGTGCCTTCTTCACTCTCTCCTACAAAACCAATTAAGGGGTGACCCGTTTTAATGATATCTCCAAGCTCACCAAATAATTTTTCAATTTTACCTTCAAAAGGAGAGGGGATGTCTACAAGTGCTTTTGCAGTTTCCATAGCGACTAGTAGTTGATCTACAGCTACTTGTTCGCCTTCTTTTACGTACCATTCACGAATTATGGCATCAGGTAAGCCTTCTCCAAGGTCAGGTAATTTAAATACTTTCATTAAGAAAACTCCATTAATGGTTTTACTGCTTTAACGATCCGGTGGGTACTGGGGATGTATTTTTTTTCTAATTGGAAATAAGGCATTATGGTGTCATATCCTGCTACACGTTTAATGGGTGCTAATAAAGAGAGTAACCCTTGCTCTGCAATACCTGCTGCAATCTCCGCTCCAACTCCACCGGTTAATGGAGCTTCATGAATAATCACACAACGTCCTGTTTTTTCAACGGAATGTAGAATAGTATCCATATCTAGTGGTTTTATGGTGGCAACATCGATTATCTCTGCTTGGATACTTTGTTGAGCTAATTGATTCGCCGCTTCCATAGTCTCTTTAATCATCGCTCCCCACGTAATAAGAGTGACATCAGATCCTTCACGCAAAATGAAACATTTATCCAAAGGAAGTGCTTTTCCATCATCAGGTACCTCTTGCTTTACTAAACGATAGATCCGTTTTGGTTCTAAAAAAAGAACAGGGTCAGGGTTTCGGATAGAAGCTAATAACAGTCCGTAAGCCCGAGAGGGAGAAGAAGGAATAACGACCCTTAATCCCGGAATATGAGCAAACAGGGCTTCCATACTTTCTGAATGGTGCTCTGGAGCATGGATACCACCTCCAAAAGGAGAACGATAAACAATAGGACAATGTAATCGACCTCGAGTTCGATTTCGTAATCGAGCTGCATGGCTTAAAATATGATCTAAAGCTGAATAAATAAATCCTAAAAATTGAAATTCGGCAACAGGTTTTAATCCTTGAGCTGCCATTCCTATTGAAATTCCCGCGATCATGCTTTCACTTAATGGGGTATCTAAAACTCGCTCTAGTCCAAATTTTTCAACTAATCCTACGGTAGCACGAAAAACCCCGCCATTGATACCAACGTCTTCTCCTAATAGAATAACGGAATCGTCCTGTGTCATTTCATAAGCTAATGCTTGATTGACTGCTTCAAGCAACGTAATATAGGTCATTCTTCTTCTCCAACAAGCTCGAGACGTTGTTTGTTTAGTGATTTTGGTAGTTTTTCATAAAGATAATCAAACATATCTGTAGCTTTAGGTGGGGGTTTATTTAAAAACTCTTTTACGATTTGATCGATTTCGTTAGCTAATTCCTGTTGTAATTTTATTTCTTGTTCTCGTGACCACAGTCCTTGAGATTCTAAATAAGAGCCAAGCCGAGCAATAGGTTCATTTTTCCAAGCGATTTTTAGTTCTTCGGAAGGAGTATAGCGGCTTGCATCATCAGCGGTAGTATGATCACACAAACGATAAGTGATGGCTTCAATTAAGGTGGGGCCACCTCCTACCCGTGCTTTTTTTAAAGCTTTAGAAACAGCATAACGGACAGCAATGACATCGTTACCGTCTACTTGCCACCCATCAAACCCTCCGGAGATAGCTTTTTGCGCTAAAGTTTGACACTTAGTTTGTTGATTACGGCTTATTGAAATAGCCCATTGATTATTATTCACCACAAAAACCACCGGTAATTGCCAGCACCCAGCTAAATTAATTGCTTCATAAAAATCACCTTTAGAAGTGCCTCCATCTCCACAAATCGTTAATACAGCACGAGGTTGTTTTCGATATTTAATAGCATACGCAATTCCAGCGGCATGTAAAAGTTGTCCGGCAATAGGAATACAATTAGGAAAGTCGTCTTTAACGTTAGGATTAGAGTAATCGCTACCTCGCTCATCTCCTCCCCAATATGTTAAAAATTCCGATAATTTGATTCCTCGTTCAAGGTAGGTTCCTTGATCCCGATAATAAGGGCAAAAAACATCTTCGGCTTGCATGGCATTTCCCATGCCTACTCCCACTGCTTCCTGTCCTCGAGAAGAGGGGTGGGTTCCTATTTTTCCGGTACGTTGAAGATTAACGGCTTTATGATCAAAGTGGCGAATCAGAACCATTTGACGGTAAAGATGCAAGAGAGTATCAGGATTTGCAAATTTAGGAAAAGGCTGAGTAGGATGACTGTTCGCATCAAGAAACTGTAAATATCGAACAGTAAAATTAGCAACAGTTGTTGTTTTGGGTGTCATACCGTCTTCAGATGATGAGTATTTGTGGTAGCAAGTTTTTCTTTAACCATTAAATTAGTTACTTTGGTGGTTAGTTTCTTTTCTTTAATAAAACAGTTAAATAATTCTAAAAAAAAGTCGTAGTATAACTGTTCAATTAATTTCTTAGTGATATCTATGTTATAACAATCATGCAT
>NZ_NSHJ01000163.1 GCF_002871095.1 Coxiella-like endosymbiont | reverse complement strand
AGGTATTCTGTCTTAAAAGTATTATAGTTTTTAAGGGAAAATTTTTGAGCCAAGGTTCTGGTTATCTTGTAAAAAAATTTATCGATTTGGCTGTAAAAATTCAAGTAAAATCTGATGGCTCAGAAATTTAAAGTAATCAGCTAATAATGTAATGGACTATCATTTCGTTTAATAAATTATTGTTTAAGAAAAGTTGTTCGCTTAAAAGATCAAAGCTTAATACAGTAAGTGATTATAATTTCTATTGGGTTCGGTGAAGAGTTCTCTAACAAGAGAGTTTTTACAAAACTATCTATCATAGGACTATATGAAAAGGGTAGATCATGGTATTTTGGTAACTACGGACTAAATACCCCCCTTACAAAATTAATTTAAGTGGTGTACTTTCTTAGTTAAATATTTCTCTTAGAAAGAGAAAATTTCTCTCGTTTGTTATTTGGGGAGAAGCAAGTAATTTATGATAATTAGAACTACACAGATCAAATGTTAGCAGCCTTAAGCCTTATTAGATTAGCTTCAGAAAAAGTTTTTCAGAATGTGTAATGGAAGAGGGGGGGGATACGAGCTAGATGATAGAGATACTGGATAAAGGACTAAAAACTATTTCGCTTTGGGTGTACTAGCAGTGATTGCCTACTGATTTACGGTTAAAAACAATTAAAAATAACTTGATATACATCAATTATCTCAATATGATGCACTCAAAAAATAAACCTTTTAAAAATTAATTTTTTCAGAGCTTATAACATGACGATATTTTCCCATTTAAAAATAGGCATTCTGTAGAGAAAGTGGCGAAATTCAAGTAAATACTATTAATCAATTATTAAATATTCTAAAAAGAAACATAGGTGCTGCCATGAGTATTCTTGTTTTGTCTTTGAGTATGAATAATGTTAAGGTATCCTCATCTATGTGCTCTATTATGATTGTAACACATGGATTAAAGCTGCTGATTTTAATTTTGGTGTCAAGTGATCACTGCCAAGCTCTTTTACAAAAGCTTACTCAAATCGTTTTACAAGAGCTGACTCAAATAGAAAGAATAAATAATATTTTGTTAGAAGATCATGAGTGTTACCAGTATTTTTTAGTGGAAAACATCGCTCCCTTATTTTTACATGATACCAATAAATTTAATTATGTTTTTCCACCAGGCACAAACTTTAGAAAAAATATCTTTTTGTTTTGTTTAGTTAGCAAACTAAATTATAAACAAATTACGGATATTATAGGGATTCTTGATAGAAAAATTTACTCACCACAACTTATCTATGATGCTAGCAATGCAATTGCTACTGTTTCTTCTCAGGATCATATTCAAGTATTTAGTGTAAGACTTACGGCGTTCTCGCACTGTGAACTTGGTCAAAAATTAATTTTAATTAAGCACATTGAGTTTAAGTCAAAAAACAATCTTTCTATTTTTATTAACGAACAAGAGCATCTAAAAGATTGACTCGAATTAGCTGCAGAAAAAATAATAATTTCTTGGGAGCAATGTTTACTTAAAAATTGTAACTCGATTAGAAAAGGTAGTGAGAGTGGGGTTACTCAAGCCTGCAAGGAGTTAATGCTGGTTTTTTATTTTCGGCGGGTATTAGGAAGAACCGGCATGAGGAACAGGAAATATTATTATAATTTTTTAAAAAGATCTCGAGCTACCCATATTTCAAGTTATAGATTACGTTTTAGTTGAAAATTTAGATAAAGTTTTATCGCAATAAAAACAGGTTCTTTTTGAGATTGATTGGTGATTAATTGGAGATGAATTGATGTTAATAGGTGTTCCAAGAGAAATAAAAACGGACGAATATCGTGTGGGATTAACTCCTTATAGCGTTCGTGAACTTGTAAATCGAGGTCATAAAGTTATTGTTGAGCACAATGCAGCCAATGCTATCAATTTTACTGATGAAGTCTACATAACAGCGGGAGCTACTATTGTTGATACCCCTGAATCTCTGTATCAACAAGCAGAAATGCTTGTTAAAGTGAAGGAACCACAACCAAGCGAATATTGTTTATTACGAGAAGGGCAAGTTTTATTTACTTACTTACATTTAGCTCCTGATCCTAAGCAAGCAGATGCATTATTACAATCGGGTTGCATTGCTATTGCTTATGAAACGGTTACTTCCAGCAAGGGGGGATTGCCACTTTTATCACCTATGAGTCAAATAGCGGGGCGTTTAGCTATCCAGGCCGGTGCTCATTGTTTGGAAAAACCAGCTGGTGGGAGTGGAATTTTATTGGGTGGTGTTCCAGGAGTTTTTCCTGGAAAAGTGACCATTATTGGTGGTGGGGTAGTGGGTTCTAACGCAGTCTGTATGGCTATAGGTAAAAAAGCACAGGTCACTGTTCTTGATCAATCATTACGTCGTTTAGAAGAGTTGGATTTTCAATTTGGAGGTAGTTTAAATACTGCTTATGCAACAGGAGGCACCATAGAGCAATACGTCATAGATGCTGACCTTGTAGTTGGATCTATTTTAGTACCGGGTCAGGCAACGCCTAAATTAGTTTCACGCGAAATTCTAAAGCGAATGCGCTTAGGATCAGTTATGGTTGACGGTAGCTATTGACCAAGGTGGTTGTTTTGAAACAAGCCAACCTACAACTCATAAAAAACCCACTTACGTTGTCGATAATATTGTTCATTATTGTGTGACTAACATGCCAGGTGCTGTGCCGCTTACTTCAACATTAGCTTTGAATAATGCCACTTTACCTTTTGTCATGGCATTGGCTGATAAGGGTTATCATAAAGCAGTTTTAGAAGATCCTAATCTTTTAAATGGACTAAATGTTTATTGTGGGTATTTAACACATGAAGGAGTCGCCCATGATTTGAAAAAAGATTTCACTTCACCTTTAACTCTTTTAAAATAAAGATTGTCATCGTATTAATTAGTACGGCACGGCTCCAATCAAATACTTGACTGATTTCTTTTTTGTCGTCTCCATGCGTTTATTTTTAATTGAACACAAGTAATCATGAAAACTATTGGGCCACTATAGCCAATATCATAGTGATAATAATTAAAAGATAAGAAAACAATAAATATTCTTATAAAAGATTCTTATAATAAATAAAATGACAAAAATAATCATACTCACGATAAGTATGATGTTTTTTCATAATTGAGGTAGAATGTTTGGTATTATTATCTTCTGCTTCTTTAGATATATTATAGGCTTTTTCGATATGCTTATGATAATATGATGTAAAATGATGATTAAATATTCAAAGTTTAAATTTTAGGTAGTGTATAACAGAACAGCATTTGTATAAAAGAAGCAAATGCTGCATCGTCAGTGACGAAAGTTTTAATACGGTATATTTGATGGAATCAATCAAATAATACATCAATTGGTTTAATTGAGATTGATTTAAAATACTATTCAATTTACAGATATCGGATTAAATTGAAATTAAATTTTCAGTTTATATTCTAAGATTCTATGAGCTATCGCATTGATTTTCAATAAATTAAATGCTGAATGGAGCATTGTAAGAGGATATACTAAGATCATAATTTTTCAAGTAATCCTCATGAAACTCTTGATCGATTTTTACGCCTTTAAAATTTAGAAAACTTTATTTGATAATTTTAAATAGGCATAGTAAGTTTAGGAAATTTTGTACTCTAAAAACCAAAAATTTTCTCAGAAAATTTTTTGAGTTATGCAATTTTTTTAGCTATACAAATTTTATTTAGTGATTTATCTCAGTTTAAAATTTTTTTAATATCTGATTTGATTTAACCCATAATTTCTAGC
>NZ_NSHJ01000162.1 GCF_002871095.1 Coxiella-like endosymbiont | reverse complement strand
TGGGATGATGATTAGTTGGTCGCGTAGAGGAAGTGTGAGTGGATTGCTTGAAGAATAAGACGGAAGCATAGAGTTACACTGGGTGGATCGTCGGCAGTGTGATATGGTTATAAGAGACAGGTGTATTCTATGACCATGAAACATTCAGATAAAATTATACGTACACGTTTTGCACCAAGTCCTACTGGGTATCTTCATATTGGGGGTGCGAGAACAGCTTTGTTTAGTTGGTTATTTGCAAAGCAGCATCAAGGGAGCTTCATTTTGCGTATTGAAGATACCGATGTTGAGCGGTCTACACAAGCTTCTGTGAATGCGATTTTAGAGGGCTTGCGATGGCTACAAATTGATTGGAAAGAAGGGCCCTATTTCCAATCTCAACGGATAGAGCGATACCGAGAAGCTATTCAATACTTGAAGGAAAAAGAACAAGCTTACCCGTGTTACTGCTCCAAAGAACGACTTATTGAATTGCGTAATATACAGTTAAAAAATAACCAAAAGCCACGCTATGATGGCTTTTGCCGTGAAAATAAGCCTGACCGTTTCCATCATACAGGTGATCCGTTTGTGATTCGTTTTCGTAACCCCACTGAAGGGTTAGTAGTTTTTGATGATATGATTCGTGGAACAATTGCTATTCCGAATAGTGAGCTAGACGATCTTATTATTATGCGTACGGATGGTACACCAACTTATAATTTTACTGTAGTCGTGGATGATTGGGATATGAACATCACCCACGTTATTCGTGGTGATGATCATATTAATAATACTCCTCGCCAAATTAATATCCTAAAAGCGTTAGGTGCTGACTTGCCTCAGTATGCTTATGTTCCCATGATTTTAGGATCTGATGGCAAACGTTTGTCAAAACGACATGGAGCTGTAAGTGTTTTACAATATCGAGATGAGGGTTATTTGCCCGACTCATTGATTAATTATTTAGTGCGATTAGGATGGGCACATGGTGATCAAGAAATATTTTCTCGTGATGAAATGATTACTTTATTCGATATTCATGCTGTAAGTCGTTCTCCTGCCGCTTTTAATCCAAAAAAATTACTATGGCTTAACCAATATTATTTGAAAACTCAAAATCCGGTTTTAATGAAAGCAGCATTCGCCGCACAATTAATTAAGCTAGGGATTGACTACTGGAATGGACCTCCGTTAGAGCAAGTTATTAGTATTCAGGCTGAACGTACCAAGACTTTAAAAGAGATGGCGGAACGTAGCCGGTATTTTTTTGAAGATATTATTGAATATGAACCAAAAGCGGTCGAAAACTATTTGCGGCCAGAAATTATTAAACCCTTACAATTAATTAGAGATAGGTTAGCCCAACTTCAGAGTTGGGAGAAAGGTCTTATTCATCAAATAATAATTGAGGTTGCTGAATCTTGTCAGTTAAAGTTAACGCAGATTGCTCAACCAATTCGTATAGCTATGAGCGGGGATATCATATCTCCACCTATTGATATTACTTTGTATTTAATAGGACGAGATTCAGTCCTTCGTCGCTTAGATCGTATTGTCGCTTTCCTGCATACCACCCCCCCCCAAAAAATACCCTATTGATAAAACATGTTTTACCTATATTTTAAGCAATAAAATAGGAATAATAATGGCATTTTTAGTTATTTTAGGTTTGGTGATTGGACTCTTAATAATCTTAGGTTCATTCATCCTCATCCGGTATAAGTATTTAATTAGTTTTATGAGAGGGGGATTAATTAAGCATTAAAGTATTATGTTTTTAATTGGTCTTATCAGTCTGTAATTAAGATTTTACAGTGGTACTAGTAAGTTGTTAGATACTAGTAAATTTAGGTTCTAGTAAATTAGAATATCTGGATACTCACTGATTGGTAAGTAATCATTAGTATTTGATAGTATAAATAATTCCATTATTGAGATCATCCGAATTTTCTATTTTGATATGCCACAAGATCTATTCTCAAAATAATTGTTAAAAAAATTCCTAATTGGACTAATCGAAATCGACTCATCGAAACAAGTAGTATGTATTAGATTTTGGTATTTATTTGTTTTTCTTTTTTAATTAGTATCTAAAATTTGAGTATCTAAAATTTGATTTAAAGTATCAAGTAAGGCCTTTTCATTTTGAGTGAACTGACATAGGCTTTGCTTATCCGATGTTGTTCTTAACATCTAATCCCTATAGGGGGAGAGTATATATTTATTGCTTGAAGATAATATAGCAAGCGGCAACAATCATCTTTAAAATTATCTTTACAACCCATCTCAAGTATATTCAAAAGAAAAGATTAAAATGTTAGAGAATTTAATGGTTTTTTTGTTGTGGTCAGTGAGATACTAATCAAGAACGTAATTGTTTTTTTACATTTGTTACAAAAATTCTGTTTATTCAAAAGTCTTTTCTCAATCCTGGACTCTTTTTTTACTATTAGAATTTAAGGCCAACTTAATCAGCATCAAGATTTTTGCGATAACTGTACAAAGTAGTGAATGCTTGAGTTGTTCTATAGCTTTTGATAAAAAAGAAAATCATGGTTTGTTTTAGAATCCTGCATTACAAGGTTTTTTTAAATGTTTGCGGATGTTTTGTTTAAATTTGATAATGATGTTTTTGTGAGATAGGTTGGGAGAGTGAGAAGGTGTTTGATTGATTATGATAGTTTAAAATAAAGTGAATTTATGGAAATATTAAAGCCAGTCAAGAAGTATACCTCTTAATTCAATAACCTATAGCACAGCACAGCAAAGTACCACTTTTCCTAAAAGTGAAGTATCAATTTTTCTAAATAAATCAATCATGGCTTGTGTTTTGATGCAAAAGTTTAATTGATTGGTTCTCAAAGACCACCTTCAAAAACCTTTTGATATCTTAAAGAGATAGACAGACGGTTTTTAGCAAGAAAGTTATTAGGGTGTAGTTAGTTGTTCAACGTGATCAGAGACAATCATTAATAGCATACATAGCGTTGTTTACTAATTTGGCACAGTTTAATTATATTAAGTAAGCCTGGAGTAAGCCTGGTTACGAATATCCCTCAATCTAAAAATATAACGTTTCATATACTATTCAAATTTTAGAGTTTTGGTGTGATCATCGATAGCGTGAGTCACGCTTCTTAACGAAATGAAATATGCTAATAATTTTGGGTTTTGATGCAATTCGATAAGCAGACTACTTTAAAGCAGGATAAGAATTTTCTGGAAAAACCTACTAGTATCAATTTTTATTAGAATTATTTTGCTTGATAAATTGATTATCTAATCAATGAGAATAAGCTAAACTTTGTAAAAATAAAAATTGACAGTTATTAAAGGTGTTAGGTTAAAAGTATTTTGGCGCTTGCTCGATAAATGATTGTATTGTAATGTCGTTGATGCATTTTTTATAATTGTAAGGAATAAGTATTGATATTTGCATTTTTAACTAAACGATTTAAATTTCTGGTTAAAACTCTTTATTTTGAGAGAGAGTAATTTTATAAATGATTGAATAGTCTTTATTAAAATTAGAAGGGTTTAAGTTAGGTTAATGACATTATAGTTCAGCTTCTTTCCTGAATCAGTATTTATCAATTTTTTGATAGCTTTTTTGCGAGATAAGCTATCTAATAAGTCTATATTTCTACCTAAAAACTGAATAAGATTGATGTATTAAGAAAAAATTGATAACACTGATCAGTGTTAAATTTAACTTTGAAAGGAAATAAGGAATACTTTTAATAAGAAATATCTTAAAGAGCTTTGGGGTTGTATCAAAAAAGTTTCTAATATTATTTATTTGAATTTCTATTTCCAGAGTATTTTGTTAAATCAGTCCATTCTTATGAAGAATTCCTAAAGAATTATAAATAAATTTTTATTAAAATGTTTAATTTTTATAAAATTTTAAATATTCATTGT
>NZ_NSHJ01000161.1 GCF_002871095.1 Coxiella-like endosymbiont | reverse complement strand
TGATAAATACTTTGTACCTTTAAATCCACAGGGGTATTTGATACTTTGATGGTATTTAATACTTGAAATGGGTTTTATCAAGATCCACAGCCTATAAACAAGTTTCTTTAAATTATGTATCGTAAATTACTGTTGAAGTGATATGGAAAAAGAAAGTACAGAAGATTTATATAATTTTTGACTAAAAATGGTGGGTCTGGACTATGGTTAGAAAAAATTGAAATCAATAGATGTGATGCAATTGGATTAGATGCGATAATTGATATCGCACAAACATCGTAGATGTATAGAAGATTGAAATTAGAGTGGCTTTGCAAGGTAATTTAGATTTTGCTAATCTTATTATTTAATTTCAAAGATAGTACTGATCACTATGATTAAGTTCTTAAAACTTAAATAGAAATACTGCAACTCATGTATTGAATTTAAAATATGAAATTGATTCGACTGACACCTATAAAAAATGTATCTGCCATGATTGAGTCTCTTTAAAATTTAACTATTAAAAATGAAGAAGCAAGCAGTAGTTATTATCGGTAGTGGGTTGGCAGGTTACCTCTTTGCCAAAGAATTTCGTAAATTAGACACGACGACACCCTTGGAAATTATTACCGCCAACGAGGGTGTTTTTTATTCCAAGCCATTATTATCAACAGCCTTAACTAATAAAAAATTAGTTGCTCAATTAGTAGTATACTCTGCAAATGAAATGAGTGCGCAATTAAAAGCTCGAATTCATTCTCATATACTAGTGAAAACTATTGATCTTTCAGCTCAAATTATTCAAATACATCGAGAAAAAATTGCTTACCAAAAACTCATTATGGCTTGTGGTTCCAAGACTGTAACGCCGACTTTACAGGGTGGTGAGAAGCTTTCCTCTGTAATTGCCATAAATGATTTGATTGCTTATAAAAGATTTCGTACATGGATAGAAGACAAAAAATCTCTTACAATTTTGGGAGCAGGTTTAGTGGGTTGCGAATTTGCTAATGATTTAATTAATGTGGGTTATCAGGTTGAGGTAATATCACCAGATCCTTATCCTTTATCTAAACTGATACCCGAACGTGTGGGAGTTGCTTTGCAGAAAGCTCTTGCGGATAAGGGCGTCAATTGGCATTTAAATAATACAGCTAGAGTTGTTAATTCTGATAGAAATGGTTATCAAATTGTGTTGGAGGATAAGAATACTATCCATACTGATGGAATTCTTTCAGCAATCGGGATCAGGCCCCAATGTAGTTTAGCAAAAACGCTTAACCTTAAATGTAATTTAGGGATAGTCGTAGATCGTTACCTTCAAACAAGTATCGAGAATATTTATGCTCTCGGTGATTGTGCCGAAGTGGCTGGTGAAGTACGCCAATATGTAGCGCCACTCTTACAGTGTGGCCGAGCTCTTGCTCGTCATCTCTTAGGAGATAAGCATCCTGTGCAATATCCGCCTATGCCAATTATAATTAAAACACCTGCTTGTGCTCTTGTCGCTTATCCACCCCCCGAAAGAATAGAAGGGGAATGGCAATATTGGGGAGATGGGAAGCATCAGAAAGCTTTATTCTACGAACGAGGGACTAATAAATTACTGGGATTTGCTTTGTCAGGGGATTTTGTTAAGGAGAGAATGTTTCTTACAAAAAAATTGCCACCCGTCTTTCAAAATTGAGTAATTATCTGTGTCTGAATTTCTTTTGTGTGAAAATGATATACTCCTCAATGAGCAATTTAGGTTGGAAAAAATTTAAATGACGCTTTATACGATTGCAATCACATTAATTTTAGTGATGGACCCACTGGGCAATATTCCTGTATTTTTAGCTATATTACAAAATTACGACACACGTACTCAAACACGAATTATTCTACGAGAATCCTTAATTGCCTTCCTTATTTTGGCATTATTTGTTTTCTTTGGACGTTATATCTTACATGGATTACATATTACTACTCCTGCTTTGAGTATAGCTGGAGGCGTTATTCTCTTTATTATTGCTCTTCGAATGATTTTTCCATCAGAACAAAAAACATCTAAAAAAGAAGACTTTGAGGAACCCTTAATCGTCCCCCTTGCTGTGCCTTTAACAGCTGGACCATCAGCAATGGGAATGGTATTATTATTTGTTACTCGAGATCCTTATCATCTTTGGTTAGTGTTTTTAGGGGTACTTATTGCCTCCGCAATTTTTACAGTCATTATGTTGTTTGCACCATTTTTAATGAAAATTTTGGGGAAACGGGGCTTAATAGCAATTGAACGATTAATGGGAATGATATTAACTACTATTGCAGTACAAATGTTTCTGTCCGGAGTTGCACAATATTTACATGATCCCTTGCTGTAATTTCCAGTATTTTTAAAGTAAAAAAGTAAAGTATTGTTAAAGGAATTTATGGGTTATCAAACGGCAAGTTAGCGGAAAACCAAAGTGCATCCATATCTTGATAGTAACTTGATTTTTTTGTAATTTTATGAAAATAATTAATGAATAAGTCAATCAATTTTTTTAAATCTCTAATTTTGGTTTTTTCTAGAATACTTTCAGTAAAAGCTGTTTCTAATTAAATAAAATGTGTTTTCGGTAATCCAAAATAGTGGGTAGTTATTAACAGATAAGTGGGATAATTGAATTTTTTCTTGATCGAGTGTCGATTATATCTTTATTTCGATTTAGGAATTCCCACTCTTTAAAGAAATTACATAATAATTATTTAGTTTTAATTTTTAAATAATACTTTATGATCGTAAAGACAATAATAAATTTATACTGTTTGCATTTTGTTTTTTTCTTAAGAGGTATTTGAGACAGTTCTATAACAATTAGCACCAGAGTTTTTGGATCTTTAGCTATAATTCTAAAGCTAATGCAATGATGTTATCATACAATTCTAACCTATAAGTAATTAGGTTAGAATCGGGAATAAGTTGACAATTTTATTTTTTTTTGTTGAAGAGTTTAGGTTAAAAATTGCGCCATTAATAATGATGATAATAAGCCCAAATGTTAAGGAATAGGATGTAAAAACCATCATTTGAAATACTTAAAAGCTATTTTTAAATATTTATATTAAAATATTCAAAAATCAAAAATTCAGGGTGGTTTTTATTGTATACAAGAGTTTATTTTCTTTGAGATATTAATTGATAAGTAATACTTTGATAAAGAGAAAAAGGAAATTAAAAGGTACAGTAAATTTTTAAATCCTTCCATAAATCTGAAAAAGTTATTGATGCAGTGGCATAAGGTTAAACTTTTTATTAATTAAAAAATTTCATCAAGGTTATATTTTTTGTAGGTGGGTAGCTTCCTCCCTTGAGTATAGATCAGGAAAAAAGCCTCCTTTTGGTTATGCCACGTAATGTGTTCATGGTACCAACAACAATATCAGATTTAATTCTCTGAGCACTTAAGGTTTCTCTAATTTAGAGATGTTTTAAATGAACGGCATCATTTAAATGGAATATTTGATATTCGGTAAATGTTTTTGACTGTATGTTGCCATGATCTGTTGAATCCAAGCTTCCAGAAGCTCATCAGTGTATTCACTCATGCTTTCTAAATAAATCATCCATTCTTCATTAATTTGCTTAAAGTGAGGAAGTTTTTCTTTAGCAATGAGGATGTTTACAGGTATTTTTGAAACCTCGTTAAGTTCAATTTGAATAATCTGTTTGGCATTAAATTGTCTTCTATATTCAATTTTATTTTATTATTAATATATATAAATTTTGACTAAACATTTAGTTTTGTACTACTGGATTTTTTAAATTTTAAAGCACATTGAATATTTACTGTATCAGCCCGATTGATTTATTGTTGATTTTGTTTAATCAAATCTGGCTGCATTTATAAAAATAATAGTTTTTATTAGAGGTTATATCTATTTTGATCACAACAAATGTATTGTAAATTGAATGGTAAGTATCAT
>NZ_NSHJ01000160.1 GCF_002871095.1 Coxiella-like endosymbiont | reverse complement strand
TTACTCTTTTCAATTACTTTTTGTTGAATATTAATTTACTTTTGTAATACCTGATAAATAATCTATTAAATTATTTAGATTTTTCGCTGTAAGTTAGTTATTTGTCTTTAACAAACAAAGTAGTTTCGTTTTTGAATGGGTCCTTGGAGGATTTAAATACATTCAATAAATTGGAATTGCTTTAATAATTTTATTATTTGTACTCTTGATATCTAAAACATTAAAAGAACTTAATTTTCTATTTTGATCCACTGTCTAGTAAGAATTTTGTATAAGGTACTCCTATACTATCCCAGTCTAACTAATATTGTCAGATATAATAAAACTATGTTTTCATCAAAAAGAGTTACATATTACTACTAGTTTTTTGGTTGGTGGTGATGATTGTAATTGACTTTAGTTTTGAAACTGCTCTAAATGGTGCCTGATGGAAATTACAAAGTTATTTTTGTTGTGGAATATCTTGTCTTATTCAGAAAAAATAATAATTTTCTCTCTTTTATAGGAATATTTTTAAATACATCCAGAAAAATGATTATTCAAGAATGACTAAATTATTCAAGAATGACTAATATAATTTTTAGGATACAGTATTATTAACAATACTGTATCACATAATCGTTACTCCATCATAAATATTTCATATCTACTCGATACATTGCTACTCGCATTTCGTTATGATATTTTTTATTAAAAGGTGTTAAGGGTAAGCGAATGCCTGCAGGAATCATTCCCATTTGAGATAATACCCATTTAATGGGGATAGGATTAGATTCAACAAAAAGTAATTTATATAAAGGTGACAATTTGTTATTGTATTTTTTTGCGAGCTTTATCTTACCGGAAATCACTGCCATACATAAAGCATGCAATTCTTTTGGAAAAATATTTGCAATCACTGAAATCACACCTTTACCACCTGCCAACATAAAATTCATTGCAGTATTATCATCTCCACTGAATAAATTTAACTGATTACTTTCTTGCAATAACTCCTTAACCCGCCTGATGTCTCCTGTTGCTTCTTTAATGCCAATTATATTAGTACAACATCCCGCTAACTGGAGTATCGTTTTAGGTAGAAGATCACAAGCAGTTCGAGAAGGTACATTATAAAGTATTTGAGGAATAGGTACAGCTTCTGCAATCGCCTTAAAATGTAGGAAGAGCCCTTCTTGAGTAGGTTTATTGTAATAAGGGGTGACTATTAATACTGCATCAGCACCAGATTCCATTGCATGTTGAGTTAGCTCTATTGCATGAATAGTTGAATTAGAACCCGTACCCACAATCACTGGAATTGCCTCATTAACTTGATCAACTACTTGGCGAATGATTTTTGTTCGTTCTTTAAAAGTAATTGTTGGTGCTTCACCAGTCGAGCCTAAAATAACCAATCCATCAGTATCGTTTGCTAGGTGCCAATAAATTAGCTTTTCCAAACTCTTATAATCAATTTTTCCACTTAACTCCATAGGGGTGACAAGAGCAACTAAGCTTCCACTGAACATTAATTCTATCCTCTTTCCTAATAATGCTATTCTAATGATTTATTTCCTCCTACGAAACTTTTAAAAATTATAATTTAAGGGGTGAGGGCTCTTTTAATTAACGAAAATTATAATGTTTATTAAGAAAACAGCTTTATAAACAAATTCTTTTCTCTAGAGTCTATCTTTCAAGTCAAGACTGGCCAGAAGCTACTAAATAAACACCATTAGAATGTCCCATTCCACTAGTAATATGCACTCTAGTAGTATGTCAGTCACAAAACTACCCGGTTCTTTTCACAATACTAATCTATCACTAGCTGATTTATGCGATCAGATAGTCAATACCCATGTATCCTTTTATTTGACCATCACTTTTTTAATTTCACACTCATGAAAGCGGGTACCTGGTTACTTACGGATTTTGGTCATCTAAAAGGCCGTTCTTAGTCTGAAAACGATGGCAATCTTATTCTTGTCACTTTTGTGCAATATTTGCTTGATACTTGATAAACAATATAGGTAATATCCAAACCTGGACAGAAGTGTATACGGAAATTAGTATCAGAAAAAAATATTGTTATTCTTTTAATATACTGTCCGAAGATAGTCGTTGATAAGTGTAGAGGGTATAGCTTTCTACAGAATAGCCAGAAGATAAGAATTTATCGTACGAAAAAACTTAGATTCTTTTACTAAACTATTTGTTCTAAAATTTTACAATTTAGATAGTCATCTCTTAAAGGAGATCTGTAGTCTAAGTGAATAAAGACTTTATTTAAATAAAGACTTAATTATTTAATAAGCATATAAAATAAACAGATTTATTTAAAAAGAGATGTATTTAATGTATTTCTTCAAAAGTATCTCCTTAAAAAAGTTTATATGAAAATTACGACTATTTTACGAGACTATTTCGATTATGTATTTACTGATTTCTACCCACTCGATGTTTAGTTAAAAGAGTAAACATATAATTTCTTAAAATTCGGGTATTACTATCTGTGATGGATTGGCAATCAATACTGATTATTCTTGGGACGTCTACTGTGATCACTATTGGGGTAGGTATTTTAATTTACTTGCCAGTAATAAAACAACATTATCGCTTACATCAAACCTTTGGACAACGGTTGTTTACTATTCAAGAGCAACTGAAGTACGTTGACGAACAACGGCATTTGATTCAACTTTTTATTAACCAACAGCAAAAAGAACAAAATGAGCAACGACAAAGATTTGATGAGCACCAAATAAAAAGTTTGAAACTTATTCAAGACAGTCTCGTTCAAAATATACAAAGCGTTCGTGAGCAAGTAGGAGCCACACTTACCACTCATGCGAAAAGTTTAGGTAATCGAGTAGATAACCTTACCCATGAAACACAAGAACGACTCAAAGAAATTAGTAGTCACGTGGATCGTAAATTAACGGACGGTTTTGAGAAAACAACAGCTACGTTCACTGATGTCGTTAAACGATTGACTATTATTGATGAAGCTCAAAAAAAGATTACTGAATTATCGAGTAGTGTGATGAGTTTACAAGAAGTATTATCTGATAAACGTTCTCGCGGTGCTTTTGGAGAAGTGCAATTAACCCATTTGATTAATAATATGCTACCAAAATCTCACTATGAACTCCAACACACGTTGAGTAACGGCAAGCGTTGTGACTGTATTTTATTTTTACCGGAACCTACTGGTAATATCGTCATCGATGCAAAATTTCCCCTTGAAAGCTACCAGCAAATTCATAATACCCACTTATCAGAAGAAAAACGCATTAACGCTGAAAAACAGTTTCGAACTGACATTAAAAAGCATATTCGGGACATCGCAGATAAATATATTATTTCTGGAGAAACGGCTGATGGTTCTGTAATGTTTATTCCTTCAGAAGCCGTATTTGCCGAAATTCATGCTAATTACCCTGACTTAGTCGAAAAAGCTCATCAATCTCGTGTATGGTTAGTATCTCCCACAACGATGATGGCAGTTTTAACAACTGCCAGAGCTGTTCTTAAAGATGCGGCTACTCATAAACAAGTGCATATTATGCGAGAACATTTAAACATTCTGAGCAAAGACTTTGATCGCTTCCAAAAGCGGATGGATCATTTATCGCGACACATCAATATAGCCCACGAAGGAATTGCAGAAGTACACAAATCATCCAAAAAAATTACAGGACGATTTCATAAAATTGAAACAGTGGACATACCCTCTACTGATCTTGATACCATTAGCCCTTAGTTGTGAAAATGAATTCACATAACTATTCATCTATCTATCACACTAAAAAATTTCTTAACCTCCCCAACACTAAATTTTTTCTAGATTCCAGAAAACTAAATATTAGAAGATATGATCAAAATAGAAGATATGATAAAAAAGCCAAGTATAATAACCTGGCTTTTTTAAATAGCACATTCAGTATATTAAATATGCGTATGATTGCAATGAACACAATGATGATGGTGATAACATTTGCAATGATGATGCACAGGACCCAATTTTGTGTTTGGAGCTGTTTGGTAAACAGGTTGCATTACTGGAATAGGTTCCCGTGGAATACAACCAGTTAAAAGAACAACAGCAGTAATAGCTGAAACAATAACCACGCCTTTTTTAGTCATAATTTTGATCCTTTCAAGTTAATAAATTAACGCCACATAAAGATCTTATGTGTATTTTTATGGAAATGCAAGAATTCCTATTTAAAGTTATTTAGATACTATTTTGCAACTTGTGCAAACAGATATCAGGAATAGATTTTTGTGTACAATGTAATAATCCCAAAATTTGATGAGCCTTAAATTAGTTAAGTTATTTTTTTACATTGAAATAGTGGCTTGACTTGTTATCCTCATAAAACCGAGTACAACCGGTATACATCATTAATTTTGGTTATCGATATGTTTATATAAACAATGCGAATATTTTTAGATCCCTCAGTTTTAGAGAAGAGTAAATTCTAAACATACTAATACTATTATAGCAATTTTTAACTTTCTTTTGTGAAAAAAGATAATGATCATAATCTATATTTTTGGTGGGCTTAGATAACCTTCCTGCAGGTAAAGTAATTTATGAATTAAAATAATTTTATTAAAAAAATCACTCACTCCCTGACTCACTAACTCACGTCTTGATTATATAATCAAGGCGGTTCTTCCATGGATAAGAAAGGATTGGTTTTTCCCCGCACCTAGATTTTCAATAATACACTCTTGCTTTCTTAAGAGTCGGGAAACGTAAAACTTAATTTAGTATACTAGAAAGCATACCCCATATCCTCATGATTCTTTTCTTGTATTTGCTGCTGTTAAATCAAACAATTCCCTAATTGCTACGAAAAGTATAGCAAAGTCTTTTTTATCTGCATTACGCATTGCCGCTAAAATCGCTTGCCAACGTCGAATCATAGACTTATGTCGAGTGAGCCATTCTTTAATTTTTCCTGGAATACTACGCGCTTTTGTATCCAATAAGACTCGTACCGTCAATTCTCGCTGAATCCAATCTAAATCACCTTTATAGCCAGCTCTCGCTAAAACTGACCAGCGGTCATCAACGGGATAGGCGTTAATCCTTTTACGAAACCAAAATAAATCTAATCGGTCTACCAGCATAAAATAAATTTTTGCCACACGAAAGACTTCTTCGTGGTAAGTGGTTGCCGCCTCTACAATATTTAACGCGTGAAAAAGCGGAGCCGTACCTGCTATACGCAATGCTAATTCTGCTGAAACATTTTGGCTTACTAGAGTATTCTGCTGTTCATCCATTGCTACTTTATCAGCCCCTAACAATAGTTTAGGTAAACGAATATATATGGCTGTAACATAATCTCGAAAATGCGCAATAGTAGAAGCAATATCAAGATCTTCTCGACGATGACGCAACAACCAGCGTGTTGCTCGACGAATAAGACGAATAGCGTCTACATTAATTTGATATTGGACGGTGGGATCAACTTTGTAATCTAGGGCGTCGATTTCTCTTAATAAATCTTCCATTTTAAATATTTTCAAAGCCGTCACAAAAGCACGAGTAATTAAAGAAACTGAAACACCCATTTCATCTTGCATTTGATAGATAAAGGTAATACCCATCATTGAAACAAGTTGATTGCTAAGTTGTGTAGCAATAATTTCTTTAGCAAGATAGTGTTCTTTCATTTGAGTAGCAAATCGACGTCGCAATGGTTTTGGAAATGCATGGCTTACATATTGCGATAAATACGGATCTTTTGCTAATGATGATTTTTTAATTTTTGATTTTAGAATATTTTTGCTGTAAGCAAAGAGAATACTTAATTCAGGTCGAGTTAATCCTATGCCCGCAGCTCGACGCTCAAGCAACTCATTATCATCTGGCAGAAATTCCAATGCTCGATTAATTTTACCTTCTTGTTCCAGAGCATTAAGAAATTGGATATTCAAATTTAAATCCTGCACAGTCAAATAGGAGGCTAAACTAATCGCTTTATTTTGAAAATAATTATCTTGCAAAACTAATTGAGCCACTTCATCAGTCATACTAGCTAATAACTGGTTACGTTGCTTTTCAGTCATATCTCGTCTGGACACAATCTGATTTAATAAAATTTTAATATTCACTTCGTGATCAGAACAGTCAACACCCGCAGAATTATCAATGAAATCAGTATTAAGTTTCCCTCCCTTTAATTCAAATTCAATACGACCTAATTGGGTAACCCCTAAATTGCCTCCTTCACATATAACCCGTGCGCGAATATTTTTAGCGTTTACACGTAAATTATCGTTACTGCGATCACCAACATCACTATTTTTTTCATTGCTTGATTTAATATAAGTACCAATGCCTCCATTCCAAATCATGTCCACTCGCGCTTTCAAAATAGCACAAATTAATTCATTTGGTACTATTATTTCCTTTTCAAAATTTAAAAGCATTTGTGCTTCTGGTGATAACTGAATTGCTTTAGCTGATCGAGAGTAAACTCCTCCACCTTTGGATAATAAAGTTCGGTCATAATCATCCCAACTAGAACGGGGTAAATTAAATAATCGTAATCGTTCTTGATAACTGGTCTCCGGTTGAGGATCTGGATCTAAAAAAATATGCCGATGATCAAAAGCTGCTACTAATTTAATATGTTTAGATAATAACATTCCATTTCCAAATACATCACCACTCATATCCCCGATACCAACTACCGTTATTTCTGATTTATCTAAATTTATTCCTAAATCTTGGAAATGACGTTTTGCAGCTACCCAAGCGCCTCTTGCAGTAATTCCCATTTTTTTATGGTCATAACCGGTCGATCCCCCTGACGCAAAAGCATCCCCCATCCAATAACCTTTTTCAAGTGCTACACTATTTGCAATATCTGAAAATGTGGCTGTACCTTTATCAGCGGCAACTACGAGATAAGGATCGGGTCCATCATAAAAAACTGTATTCAAGGGCGGAATAATTTGTCCATCTTTTAAATTATCCGTCAAATCTAAAAGGCCACGAATAAAATTTCGATAGCAGAAAATTGCTTCTTGCATAATTTCCTCACGATTTCCCTCTATGGGTAAACATTTTGGATAAAATCCTCCTTTCGCACCTGCCGGCACAATAATGGAGTTTTTAACTTGCTGAGCTTTAGTTAAACCAAGTATTTCAGTTCGATAATCCTCTCGACGATCCGACCAACGTATTCCTCCTCGAGCCACTTTGGCAGTACGTAAATGAACGCCTTCAAATCGAGGTGCATAAACAAATATTTCATACTTTGGAAGAGGTAAAGGCATATCAGGAATTTTTGAAGAATCTAATTTAAAAGCAAGATAAGGTTTTGGATTGCCTTCTTTGTCTACTTGAAAATAATTCGTACGTAAAGTGGCATGAATTAAATCTAAATATCGTCTTAAAATTCGATCTTCATCAAGAACAGCTACAGCATCTAATTCTTTTTGAATATTTTGTTCAATATTTTCTATCTGTTCTTTTGATTCGGATGTTCGCTTAGGATCAAAATAACTTTGGAATAATTCAATTAAAAGCCGTGCGACCTTTGGATTATCAACTAAAGCATCTGCTATATATCCTTCACTAAAGGTAAAAGCTACTTGTCGAAAGTATTTCATATAAGCACGAAAAACTGAAATTTCTCGCCAAGTCAATTGAGCTTCCAAGACCAATCGATTCAAACTATCATCTTCAGCAACTCCAAACCAAATTTTTTGATAAGCTTCTTGAAAAATTGTCTTAACTGTTTCAATTTCGAACTTTGGTTCTTTAGCATAAGTCATAAAAAAATCATTAATCCAAACTTTTCGCCCATCTCGAAAAGTTAATTCGTACGGTTGTTCTCCTATTACCCGCAAACCCATATTTTCCAACATGGGTAATGCATCTGATAAAGGTACGGTAAAATCTGGTCGAAATAGTTTAAAGCGAATGACATCCTTAGCTACCCCCCGAGGGCGATAGGTACTCATTTCTAATTGATGGGTTTTTGATAATTTTTCAATATGAGCAACATCAAAGACTGCTTGTTGAGCTTTAAATTCTTCTCGATAACTGAATGGAAAAGCATTACAATATTGAGAAAAAATATCATTACCTCGTTCTTCACCAAAAAACTCCAAGGCGTATTTATAAAATTCATCCTCCCAAGAAACACTAATAGCCACTAATTTTTCTTCTAATTCTTTTATATCATATTCGAGTGAACGTCGTGGATTAATACGGATTACAAAATGAATACGAGCCAATATTGATTCAGAAAAATAAGTAGTAAATGTAACATCTAGTCCCTGAAATGCTTTAACTAAAATATCCTGCATTCGCATCACTAAATCAGTTGTAAAAGTATCGCGTGGTACGTAAACCAAACAAGAAATAAAACGACCATAAGCGTCCTTCCGTACAAATAAACGAATACGACGACGTTCTTGTAAACGTAAAATTCCCATTGCCCATTCAAATAATTCATCAGCCGTTGTGTGAAATAAATCATCTCGTGGTAAAGTAGCTAATATATGCAACAAGTCCTTCCCACCATGACTTTTAATAGGCAATCGTGAACGCTTCAAAACAGACTCTACCTTGAGTCGAATAATAGGTATGACTCGGGGATCTGATCGATAAACATCTGAAGTATAAAGACCAATAAAACATCGCTCACCAATTAATTCTCTATTTTCATTAAATCTTTTAACTCCAATATAATCGGTATAGGTAGGCCGATGGACTGTCGACATAGTATTTGTTTTTGACATAATTAATATTTGATCGGTTGACAGCGCTATTTTACGTGCTTCTTTTGGTAAATCAGAATATTGTCGTAACATTTTACTATGTGTATGATCGCGTAAAACCCCTAAACCTGAATCGGGAATTAAACGTAAAGCCAGTTCTTTTTCTTTTCCAACCATTTCATAGTTACGAAATCCCAAAAAAATAAAATGATTATCTAGTAACCAATTTAAAAATGATTTTGTTTCCTTCATTTCTTCCGGATATTGAATTATCTTTGTTAAGTCTAAGTCTTCAATAGCTTCTTGAACCCGCTGTTGCATCAATTCCCAATCTTCAACTGCCGCTCGTACATCTCTTAAAACTCGACGGATATTACGTTGAATATCTGCCAATACTTTAGGCTCCGTTTGCCGATCTATCTCCATATAAATTGGAGTTTCCATGACACTCTCTTGATGATGCTCCACATGGTAAACAAGTAAGTCATCAATTTGATGCTTTTTGTTTCGGCAAACTTTAATACCACCCATATGGATCATTAAATGGGTAGTAAGTCCTAATCGATTAATTTCCATACGAATAGAATCGACTAAAAAAGGGATATCATTGGTTATGACTTGTATAATTGTATGAGTAGACTGCCAACCATCACACTCATAATTAGGATTAAATACATGAATCTTTGTTTCTTTAAACCTTCGGTGAAACATCAACTCCCATTGAGAATTAACCATTCCATACAAATCCACAATGGAACGCTCTTGAATGTCTTCCGGGGAAACATTGAGGTAAAAAAGTCGAATAAATTTAACAAGTAACTTGTTAATTCCATTTTTTGATGTGTGCTCTTTAGGATAATTGATGATTTTTTCAATAATTTCCTCAATGGAGGAGATATAATCATGTGCCACAGTTGGAACCTCTATCTCTTAGAAGAAAATAACGCTGAATTAAGAAAAGTGCTTGTATTTAAAGTAAAATTAAACTATTGTACATTTAATTAAATGTGAGTTTATTCATTAGTCTCAATTTTATCATGTAAAATGCAAGAACGTAATCAATTGATTACGGGTTTTTTATATCTCTAAATCATTGAGTAATCGATCAAAAATAGCTCTCTAAAGACTCTCAAATATTCTTAGATGATTCAAGGTAAATTATGGGGTATGTCTTATTGAATATAATGAATTTCTTGCCGATGATACCCAAAAAACATTAGGGATATTAGAATTAAGTAGGTTCAAAGTGATCAAACTACCTATAAAAGTTCTTTCTCTCATAAAACTTTAGAGATCATTATTTGTGATTTCGACTTACCGAAACATTCCAGTTTAAACCTTTTTAAGAGTATTTCTGAATCATGTAACTACCCCTTGACCCTATTTGGTTATTTTCTAAAGGAGTACGGGTACTGTGCGGATGATCAAATCAAATCACTGAAATAAGATTGGAAGATGATTATATCACAAAACCATTTAACCTTGATTAGATACGTTTTACACTCAGAAAGTGAGCTATCCAATAATGCACTCTCTAACTCTTGCACTAATACAATAATTAATTTTAGTTATGATAAAATTACTTTAATCTTGTTTCTCAGGTAGTCATTCTTAAAGGAAATAAAGTTATTCTCTTTCGAGGAGAAGTTTATAATCCTCCAAAAATTTCTTGAAAACGCTGGGTGAGTTTTATTTATTTTACCGTAAACAACTAGCAAACATTCTAGAAAAAAGTCTGAATCAGACTCATAGATCTGTATATTTTTTCTCACGAATTTATTGGCTGAGTATGATCCCACCTATCCCTTATCAGATCACTACCAATTAATAGAAAGTAAATTCTCTATTCTGCAGAACAAATTTTAAACTTTCCCTTTTCTAACCATAATGAAAGTTTATCTACTTTGAAAACTTAAGTTTTAAGTTACTTATGATGTATTAATATAATCGAATTATAGTCATAAGCTCGAAAATTAGATAACTTAATATTTTATTTTCGTCATATTAATTGTTTATTTTTCTAGTATACCTATTTTTTCTAGGATTTTTAATTTAAATTATCATTGATCGAAGCTTAAATACATTAAAAATCTTGATTACATAGTGTGTCACCGAAAATCCAGTTGTTTCAAATCTGTAGATTCAGAAATTGTGCCTTTTAAAATGTAATTCTGAGTTGAGTGAATAAAACACTCTTTTTAGACGATAAAAAGAGGTCTTTGACTATGAAAAACGCTTTATCCCTGATACATGCTCTCATGAACTACGTACACTTTGAACTGCTTTAAATATATAAATACGCACATAGAATAAGCATCCTCTGGGTTCAAACTTTGAAAATAACAAAAAAAGAACTATTCAAAATTTTAACCGGTTTTGTCAATTGATGCACTTATGATGCTCATCAATTGTTTACGCTCACCCTAAATTAATGGTTTCCCAAAGTAATCCCCCCCGAAGTAATCTATAAAAACAAAACTGAAAGAACTAACTAAATTTAAGTAAGAAAGATGTGAAAATAATTTATTCTAGATAGTTGTAGAAAAATCAATGGTTAGCTAATAATATTACTATTCAAGTAGCGTCTCTTGAAGCAGCTATCGCTAAAATATTATAGTACGCCTATCAGCATTTTCATTCGCAACATAATGGATAATGGATTCGATACTTTCCAGAAAAATCAAGTAACGATCAAGCTTGAAAAAAATAGACAAAAGGTTTACCCTCTAGGTGATTGATAATAGACTTGCAGGTAATTGATAATAGATTTGGTATTTTTAAAGAATTTCATAAGCAAATATTTAAACAATTTTTTATATGATTGGAATAGGAATGCAGTTATTTAGGCTTGAGTATTGTGCTTCAAATCACTAAATTACATAGTATAGAAATCACCCTTCATAAGCCTAAAAGCCAAAAATTAAACTTTTATCTCACTTTTTTAATTATTCACAATTTCTGTGGATAACATTGTGGGTATTTTGTCAGAATGACTTTTAATCTATTGATATCACAACCTTCAAGACAGATTGAAAACAAAATAAGCAATTAAAAGTAATTTTATATTTTCAATGAGTTAAGTTTTGTTTGAAACGATTTTATAGCAAGTAATTCGAAAAAAATTGATAGAATTTTTATTATTCATTAGAACTGTTAGCAACTTAATAATTTTAAAATAAATTTCAATAAAAGTTAACCTCAATGTATCGTAAGTTATTGCCTAGATTAGAATTAGATAAAGATCTTCTTGTTCTGACTGCTAATCGCCGTTTAAGTCGCTACCTTCAAGAGCAATATACTCGCTATCAAATCAAGAGAGGGAAAAAAGCCTGGTTAAAACCAACAATTTTACCCTTAAAAACTTGGTTGTCTCATTGTTGGCAACATTGTGAATCTACTCAAGGTTTTTTGCTCAGCGATGTCCAAGAAGAAGTCCTTTGGCAAAAAATTCTAGGACTCCCTCCTCAAACGGCTAATCTTGCCAAAAAAGCGTGGCAATTAATAAAAGGTTGGAATTTATCTTTAAAGGAGCTTAAGCTAGAAGCTAATAGTGAAGTCCAGTATTTTATACAATGGGCATATCAATTCGAAGCCGTACTCAAAAAACAAAAATTAGTCAATACAGTAGAGTTACCCAAACAATTAAAAGCATTAATTTCTCATTTAAATCTGCCTCACCAAATTATCCTTCTAGGTTTTGATGAAGTCATACCAACGATACAAGATTTTCTCAATGGGATCGCAGAGAAAAGTATTATTTCATCTTATTTAATAAGCCGCCCTCACCAAAAAAACCATATTTACCGGATCAGTTTTAAAGAGCGAGAAGCAGAAATTCAAACAATGGCACGATGGGCTTACGGTGAATGGCAAAAAAATTCTTTAAAAAGAATTGGCTGTGTTATACCAAATTTTACTGAACATCGTTCACAAATCTGCCGGATTTTCCAAAATGTATTTGAATCAGATAAATATTTTAATATCTCTCCTGGTGAACCATTAACTCATATTCCTTTAATTAAAACTGCTTTTAAAATATTAGCATTAAATCCCTTTCATATCGAGGTTATGGAATTAAGTACACTGTTTTTGTCACCCTACGTGAATAGCATGGGTGATAATTCCTATCTTGCCGCCATGCTAGATATAAAATTACGAAAAACAAAGCAGTGGCACATAAATTCAAGATCTATTTTATATTATTTAGATGAACTACAAAAAAATTTTCCCACCGCCACTCTTAAAATTCGTTATCAACAATGGTTATCTCTAGAACGACCTCTCATTAGTCTTCTTCCAAGTGAATGGATAGAACAGTTTAAAAAAGAACTTTCTGCCTTGGGATGGCCTAGAGAGGGTTTGTTAGATAGTAAAGAATACCAACAATTCAAATATTGGAAGAAAATATTGCAAGAATTTATTGAATTTGACTCTCTAATTCCGCCACAAACAAGACAACAGGCTTTTCAGCTATTGTGGCAATTAGCTAGTAAAACTCTTTTCCAACCTAAATATACTCAAAATGCTTCTATTCAAATCTTAGGATTATTAGAGGTCACAGGATTTGAATTTGATAGTCTTTGGATAATGGGATTAGATAATAAGAATTGGCCATCACCTCCACAGCCTAATCCATTTTTACCCATCAGATTACAACAACGCCATCAAATACCCCACTCTTCTTTCAAACGTGAGTTAGATTATACTTTGCAACTTCAGCAGCGATTAATAAACAGTGCCTCAGAGGTTATTTTAAGCACGTCCTTACAAGATCAAGATCTCCAATTATCTCCAAGCCCTCTCATTCTTGATTTCCCAGAAGTAACCATTGACAAATTACGCTTACCTTTTTTTGAAACATTAAGCGAGCACCTTTTTCACACCAAACAGATCGAAAAAATTGAGGATAATCAAGCCCCCCCCCTTCAAGCAAAAGAATTGATAAAAGGCGGAATCAGAATATTACAAAGTCAATCTTCTTGTCCTTTCCAAGCTTTTTCTGAAATACGATTGCAAGCAAAACCCTTAGAAAAACCTGAAATTGGTTTCAGTAGAGCAAATCAAGGTAATTTCATACATCGTGCCTTAGATGTTCTCTGGAAAAAAATTAAAAATTGGCAAAATTTAATTAATTATTCTGATATTGAATTAGAAACTCTAATAGATGACACTATAAATAAATTATCTTTTTCTTCTGGTTCAGATTCTATTTTCTTTCATGTAGAGAAAAAACGGATTAAATATTTAATTAAAGGATGGTTATTTTTTGAAAAAAATCGTCCGCCTTTTAATGTAAATCAATGCGAAACAGATCGATTGATAAAAATAGGACCACTGAATCTTCATATACGGATCGACCGAATTGACATAGTCAAAGGCAGAAATTTTATAATCGATTATAAAACTAATAATAACAATCAAGTTACTGATTGGTTAGGTAATCGCCTGAAAAACGTTCAACTTCCGTTATATTGTACGTTTGCTACCTGCGATGTATTGGGAATTGCTTACGCTGAAGTTTCCAGTAAAAAAATGAGCCTTAAAGGATGGTTATTTTCTGAAGGAAAACGTTTTGATAATATAGATTATGCGCCTCTTCCATCGAAAAATTTAATGGACCATTGGAAAAAGATTCTTCAGCAATTAGCAATCGATTTTTCATTAGGAAGAGCTGAAGTCAATCCCTTCGATATTAACACTACTTGCAAATTTTGCGGTTTACATCCGTTATGTCGTGTCGGAGAAGAGAATGAGTGATCCAGAAGCAATTCGACGAAAAGCACTGAACCCAATCCAATCTTATATTGTACAAGCCCCTGCAGGATCAGGTAAAACAGAATTATTAATTCAACGGTTTTTAAAATTACTTAGCATAAGCTCTACGCCCGAAGAAATTGTTGCTATTACTTTTACAAGAAAATCTGCCATAGAAATGCGCGAACGAATTTTGCAAGCCCTCAATGAAGCAAAAAATTTACTAAAACCAAAAGATGACTATAAAGCTCTAACTTGGATACTCGCAAAAAAAGTTCTAGAAAGAGATAAAATTTTTCAGTGGCAACTGGAAATCAACCCTCATCGTTTACGTATTTTAACTATCGATGCACTGGTTCATCAGATTTGCTCGCAAATGCCAATTTTAACAGGATTCGGTGCTCCACCCGAAATAAAAGAAGACAACGAAATAGAAGTATGCTATCAGCGTGCCATAAAACAATTATTAATCTCAGACGATTACAAAAGGATTCTTGAACCACTTTTATTACATTTAGATAATAAAGCAGATTTATTGGAAAAATTATTAATAAAAATGCTGAGCCATCGTGAACAATGGATAGAACATATTATTGACTATTATTCAAATCCAGATTTACTGAAAAAAAAACTTGAAAAAGGACTGGAATTTATTGCATTAGATGCAATGCAAAAAGCATCTAATTTAATAGATAATACCCTAGCTAATCAACTGATCCATTTGATTCCATTTACTAGTATTAATGTACAAAAAACAAAATCTACTAATATTATTAGTGCTTATGCCTCCCCCCATACTGAACTGCTAAAAATAAAAATCCAAAACCTTTCAGTATGGAAAGGAATAGCTAATTTACTTCTAACACAAAAGGGCGAGTGGCGAAAAAGAATCGATAAGTCTGTTGGATTTCCACCCAATTCAGGTTATAAACAAGAGAAGTTACAAATGCAGAATTTATTAGCACAATAACAACCTAATAATTCCTTGCGAATAGCACTACAAGAAATAAAAAATTGCCCTCCTATTAATTACACTAAAAATCAGTGGCGTATTCTTAACTCGCTTATTAGTTTACTTCCTTTATTAGTAGCGCAACTTCAAAGAATTTTTAATAATCAAAACATTGTTGATTTTACAGAAGTCAGCCTTGGAGCTCTACGTGCTTTAAGAAACATTGATCAACCTTCTAATTATGTTTTACATCTTGATTCGCAAATTCATCATTTTCTTATCGATGAATTTCAAGATACTTCGATCATCCAATTTCGTTTAATTAAAGCACTGATTTCCGAATGGCAGCCTAACGATGGACGAACACTTTTTTTAGTCGGTGATCCAATGCAATCAATTTATCGTTTTCGTCAAGCCGAAGTAAGTTTATTTTTAGAAGTAAAAAATAAAGGTATTGGTAACATTCACTTAACTCCGCTTATTTTGTGTAATAATTTTCGTTCACAAAAAAAATTAATTGAATGGTTTAATTTTGTTTTTAAACACCTTTTCCCTAGAGAAATGAATAGTTGGTTAGGATCAATTCCTTACTCGCCGTCTCAGACAACTAATGAGAGTTTTACCAGAAAGGCAGAAGTTAATTTTCACTCACTCACCTCAGCTGAAGAGGAGGCACAGAAAATTATAGATATCATTCAAACTCACCGTTCTGAAAACCATAAGACGACTATTGCTATATTAGTTCGTTCCCGTTCACATTTACTAGAAATCATCCCAGCTCTTCGAAATGCTTCAATTCCTTTTAATGCTGTAGAAATCGAAAAATTAAGTTATCGAACTGAGATCATAGATTTATTATCTCTTACTCGAGCTCTGCATCATCTCGGTGATCGCATTGCATGGCTCGCTATTTTACGTGCTCCGTGGTGTGGTTTGACTTTAAAAGATATCCATCGTTTATGTCTTCATAGTAAAGACAAACCTTTATGGCTTACTTTAGAAAAAACAGAAATCCTGAAAGATTTAACTTCTGATGGAAAAAAACGTCTAGAACGAATTACTCCTATTTTATATCATGCTTTACATAATCGTGATCGCTTACCCTTAGCTATTTGGATTGAAAGGGTGTGGATTGCCTTGGGAGGTCCTGCTTGTTTAAATAACGCCGATGCATTGGTAAACGTTCGTGCTTATTTTAATTTATTAGAATCCATAGAGAATGAATTTACTATTGAAGGTTTAATTAAAAAGCTTCGTCAATTGTACGCTCCAATTAATAATCCTAATCCAAATGCAATTCAAATTATGACAATTCATAAAGCGAAAGGATTGGAGTTTGATCACGTTATTATTCCCAGTCTTGAGCGCACTCCAAAATCCAAAGAAGATTTTTTGTTGCATTGGTTGGAGCGGCCGCTCTCAACAGGTATTTCTGATCTTATTTTAGCTCCTCTAAAGGCTGTAACAGAAAAATCAGATCCTCTTTATAATTACTTAAAGCAAATAGAAAAGAAAAAATCTGATAATGAAATTGTTCGATTATTTTATGTCGCTGCTACACGAGCAAAAATTGGATTACATTTTCTTCTGAGTCTCAAAAGAAAGAAAGCTTCGTCAATTATTATTTCTCCTCCCAAGGGGAGTTTTGCACATTTACTTTGGGATCTTTGTAAAGAAGAAATTAAAAAATCAATTTCTCTGTATCAAGAAAGAAAACCATTAGAATCAAAAAAACACAAATCCTTATATCGTTTATCAAACGCATGGACTACTTCAATACCGTTCATCACTCCCTCTTATATTTCAAACGAAGAATTATTCTCCCCAATACCTCTCCAAGATCAATTTCAAAGGACCGTGGGTAGTCTTATTCATGAACTCTTAGAAAAAATTTCAATTGAAGGAATTGAATCCTGGGATGAAAAACGAATTATAAAGAGCAAATCTTTTATTAAACGTCGACTTCTTCAGTTGGGAAGTTTATTTTCTAAACTAGATTCATCAGTAACCTTAATTGAAAAAGCTATTCGTTTAACTTTATCTCACCCAAAGGGGCGATGGATTTTGTCACCTCACTACCAACATCAAAGCGAATATTGCATTTCGATGATTGATAAAAATCAGGTGATTCATTATGTCGTGGATCGCACGTTTATTGATAAACATGGTGTGAGATGGATTATAGATTACAAATCTGTTAATTGTAGTGAGATCAATCTATCTACCTTTCTAAAAAAAAATCGCATTTTGTATGAATCTCAATTAAATCAATACGCAAAAGCTTTCCAGCTTTTGGAAGATCGACCTATTAAATTAGGTCTTTATTTTCCTCTTTGTCAGGGTTGGTGTGAATGGAAGCTTAATCTGTAGGATCATATTCTTTAAAAAAAGTTCTCAGTGCTAACTCATATTTCCAACAAACGTGTAGTTGCAAGTTTATCTCGAGCTTTATTTAATCTCGATAAAAGCAATGAAATTTATCAAAAATACGGCCTTGATAGCTATGTTTAATCAAATCGAACACGAAAACTATATTCTAAAATCTGATCTTGCTTTTTCTCTAGTGAAAAAAAATTTTAACTCTTAATCAAAATAATGGCTTAGTTAAGATAATTTTGCTTTTTCGAAATAGTGCGGAGACGGGAGTACAAATTTTTAATAGTATTCAGTATTATCAAATAAAGATTACTCGAGCAGCTTTTAAAGGCGCCCAAAGTCCTTATAAATACATAGAAGCTTTTAAAGCTCATTTATTTCTATCCACTGAATCCAGAAAAGACTAATTAATCCAGAAGACTAATCCAAAAGATGTAACACACACATTAAATGCTAGTTATCCAGTAGTTACTATTCTTCCTTCTATAAAATCACCATATAATAAAATGAATTCTGGACTATATATTGCTTTCGACGGTGATGCTATTTTATTTTCAGATGAAGCTGAACGTGTATCTATCAACAAGAAGGACTTTCTGCATTTACGATTAATAAAAAAGGCAGTGAATCATCCAATCTCTGAGGATCCTTTCAAGGGCTTCCTGAAAGCACTCCAACAATTACAAAGCCAATTTCCTGTGGATCAATATCCCATTCGCACTGACTTAGTCACAGCACGACACCCCCCCCGCGCACGAATGCGTCATCAAAACTTTACGGGGGAGAGTATCCGTATTCATGAATCTTTATTCCTTGGTGGTATAGAAAAGAGTAATTTTTTACCTGGTTTTAATGCTGATATTTTTTTGATGATCAAAAAGGATACTACCAATCCGCTGCTGAATATATTGCTATAGGCCACGTGCCCAATGAAATTACCAACGAATATTTGTAAAATTATTAGAATGTTCAAGTAAAGTAGTTGAATGACGTAGATTTTGTTACACTTCTAAGAATTAAAATTTTTACACTATTATACTTACCCCATGATTCTCAATGAAAATAATTTTGTCTGGCTCGACTTGGAAATGACAGGACTTAATCCGGATAAAGATTATATTCTTGAAATTGCAACAATAGTAACAAATAACAATCTCGACATCATTGCAGAAGGCCCTATTTTTGCCATTCACCAACTTTCTGAAGTATTAGAAACCATGGACAGTTGGAACACTTCTCACCATACTGCTTCTGGGTTAATTGACCGAGTCAAAAAAAGTAAAATTACTGAGAGCCAAGCCGAAACAGAAACATTAGATTTTCTTAAAAATTATGTGCCACCTAAAAAATCACCCTTATGTGGTAATTCTATTTGTCAAGATCGACGATTTTTGCATCATTATATGCCAAATTTAAATCAATTCTTTCATTATCGTCATCTGGATGTAACCACTTTAAAAATTCTCGCTCAACGTTGGGCACCCACAAGAATCAGAGGATTTATTAAAGAATCTCAACATCTTGCTTTGCAAGATATACGCGATTCTATTGCAGAATTACGTTATTATCGAAAAAATCTGTTAAAAATTTAACTTAACCCTTTATGCTCCAAACTATACCAAACTATAGTGGACATTCTAACAGCAAATCGATATGATAATTTAAACTCTAAGTAATAAACTAATAATATGGCATTTCTTATTAATATCATACTAGCCTATCTTATAGGCTCACTTTCATTTGCAATTATTGTTGCAAAACTTATGTGCTTCCAAGATCCACGAACTACCGGATCAGGAAATGCGGGTGCTACCAACATCCTACGTGTGGCAGGAAAGCAAGCAGCACTCTACGTATTATTAGGTGACATTCTAAAAGGGATCATTGCCGTTTTGATCGGCCGTTTTTTAGGTGTATACGGCCCTAGCTTAGCTTTTGTAGCTTTAGTAGTAGTTATTGGACATATTTTTCCTCTCTATTTTAAATTTAAAGGTGGCAAAGGTATTGCTACTATGTTGGGTACTTGTTTAGGTTTATCTTTTTGGATCGGCTTATTCCTGATTGGCACTTGGCTTATTATTTCCTACCTTTTTCGTTATTCCTCGGTGGCCACTTTGGTCTCCGCTGTTGTAGCACCTATCTGTATGGTGATTGGTGCTCATCCTGATTATTTTTTCCCAGTTTTATTGATCACAATGCTTGTTATATGGAAACATTGGGAAAACCTTGAACGTCTGCGCAAAGGTACTGAAAGAAAAATTCAATTTTAGAAAAGAGGAATTTTAGTCAATTCCCTCATTGACCAACGAGGTTTCACACTGATACTTCTATCCTCGTATTCACCTCCTTTGAGTCTTAGCCATCCAGTATAAGCCACCATAGCACCGTTATCAGTACAAAATTCTTGACGAGGATAATAAAGTTTTCCCTCTTCTTTACTTATAGCTTCATTTAAACGTTGGCGCAATTTTTTGTTAGCCGCTACCCCACCCACTAGGATAAAAGTATTAATGCGTGTTTTTTTAATGGCATTAAGGCACTTACATACCAAAGTATCTACAACTGCCTCTTCAAAAGCATGAGCGATATCAGCGCGCGTTTGCCGCTCATTACCATATTGTTTAACGCAATTAACCGCATGAGTTTTTAAACCACTAAAGCTAAAATTAAGATGAGGTTTTTTAATCATTGGCCGAGGAAAATAAAATCGATCAGGGTTCCCTTCTTTCGCCAATTGAGCTAGAGCAGGACCTCCAGGGTAAGCTAATCCCAGCAATTTCGCCGTTTTATCAAAGGATTCCCCGGCCGCATCATCTAAACTTTCACCAAAAATTTTATATTGACCCGGCCCCTCCACTAAAACTAACATTGTATGCCCCCCTGAAACTAACAAAGCCATAAATGGATAACTTGGGGTTTCTTGCTCTAGTTGTACCGCCATTAAATGAGCTTCCATGTGATGCACCCCAACAACTGGCACACTTAACGAATAAGCTAAACTTTTAGCGATAGAAGCCCCAACCATCAATGCACCAATTAAGCCCGGACCCTTAGTATAAGCGATCCCATTAAGATCAGCTTTCACTAAGTTAGCATCATTGAGCGTCTTTTCGATTAAAGGTAATATTTTTCGAATATGGTCACGTGATGCGAGCTCAGGCACTACCCCATCATACTGCGAATGCAAAATAATTTGGCTATAGATACGATGTGCCAATAACAAGCCCTGTTTTCCGTCATAGATCGCTACTGCAGATTCATCACATGATGTTTCAATACCGAGAACATATTTCATAATTAATAGTATATCTAATTCTCTGATTCCCTTGTTATCTTGTTATAATCATTAAAGCGAATTATTAGAGCCTTATAAAAAACTATCAACTAACTTACAGATTACTTCTCATTTGATTTTATACCAATTTAATTTTCTGTTACAAAACAGAGGCTACCTTACAAAATAAGGTGTTAAATATTATTCTATTAAAGATTCTCTCTTTTCGGATCAGTATCATTTACATTTAATATTGAATATTAAAATTTTCAGGCACCTACTTAAGGAATCAGTTAAAGCATTGACTGATAACACCATGTAGTATTTAATTTTCTTCATTAACAAACACAAAAAGCAACTCTTAAAGAATTAAGATATCCTCATTGAATTAGAAAAAAGCGATCAGCTCTTTTAAGGATAGATATGATTAATTATATCTATTAATTATATCTATAATACGATTAATTATATTGATACTTTTAGTTATGTGCTTTGTTAACTGTGTGCACTTTCCGTCATATCTATCACAAACTTTTAAAAGATTTCCTCCCTCCCTGAGGTTATGTATTGGAATATTATTTTATACTGTTTTTTTTAGACTTTGTTAACCTGAACAAGATACCTTTGATCTATCAAAAGCTTAAGAATTTAATTAGTTCTCGATACCAATCATGGTTAATAATAATATTGTGTGTTTGTTTATAGAATAGCTATTATGTGTACTAGCCTTTCTAGCCCCTATTAAAATATTATTAATTTTCTTGTCCACAAGTAGTTTATGAAATTTTATCTTCGAATTTATAAAATAAAATAATGCCTATTTGTTTTATATCGATAGAAGGAATAGTAGTATGTACCATTTAATTGTTTGAAATTATTTTATTCAAGAAAGTATTGGATCTTATTTTGGGTTAGGTATTGTTTTAAAAATATTTTCAGTAACACTGGTAATTTTTTTATAGTAAAAAAGTTAGAACCTCTTCAATCAAACACAGCTGACAACTATATCCAAATATTCACAATTAGCTTCTGATTAGAAAAGGTAGTTTATTTAATTGTATTTTATCATATACCTCTTGGAATTAATTTAATTTTTATCACAGAATGATGAGGGTTTCAGAATTACTTCAATATCATTAATACTGTCCTTTTTATTTAAAATGTACTTTAAAAATTGCTCTAAAGAAAAATGTTATTATTTTATCTTTAATGCACGCAACTGACTAGATATGTCAATGTATATTTTTTCAGGATATCAATTTGCTTTTATTGTTATTTTTTAGCAATGGAATTTTTTATTAGCTTTCTGACTAATGTTAACTTTCTTTATAAAAATTTTTATCTGCTGGAACAGAATATCCAGCACTACTGCCACTTAAACACTCAACGGTGTAATTGAGCTAACTTGAAAAAAAAAATTGATAAATAATAATATTTTGATGAACCAGCACAGTGAAAGCTACTTTGAAAGATCACTAATCGCTCTAATTTCCATTTATGACATAATGCTTTTTATTTATGACATAAAATGTAACTCGCAATTTAGTCAATCTTTATAAGCTCTTTTTTTTTGTACACTAAACTATTAGTGG
>NZ_NSHJ01000159.1 GCF_002871095.1 Coxiella-like endosymbiont | reverse complement strand
AGATGGGTATGCGTGACAGTGTAGATCGTTAAAATTTAAAAACGGAGAAATACTATTGGATTTAAAGTCTACTAAACGTAGTATCGTTGCTGTAGTGCTTGCTTTAATTGTAGTAATTGCTGTTTATTTATCGATTCCACCACTTAAGCTTGCCCCTCAAGGTATTTTTTTACCAACAGCTCCGCTAACTGCGCCTATTTCTCTGGATCAAGTAAATTTTTATAATCCCGTAAGACTCCCGCTTATATATAAACAGCTTGGTTATATAAATGTTGAATATTCTTCGAAAGAAATTTCCTCGGAAGGGGAGGCACAAATTCAAAAATATCTCAAACAAATGGCGGCACAAGATGGTGCTAATGGAATTATCGTGACTTTGTTTGGCCATACCATTCTTGGAGGCGTAAAAAGAGAGTTAGCCTCATATATTTTTAGAGGCATTGCTATTTATACTCTCCCTAATACTTAAGAGAACTTAATTAGAATGGTTTTTAATTTTCTCAATATTTTATTATTATTAACTATTTTTTCTGGGATAATTATTTTAGTTGATATGATATGGTGTCAATTAAAGAAAACACCTATTAAGAACAATGGTAACTATCCACTGATTATCGATTATGCACGTTCTTTTTTTCCTATTTTATTAATTATATTAATTATTCGTTCATTATTATTTCAACCTTACCGAGTTCCAACA
Source organism: Coxiella-like endosymbiont (assembly GCF_002871095.1). GTDB lineage: Bacteria > Pseudomonadota > Gammaproteobacteria > Coxiellales > Coxiellaceae > Coxiella. The sequence goes on along the minus strand of NZ_NSHJ01000159.1, from coordinate 3,123 downwards.
GGATCTTTGGAACCTACAATTATGCCGGGGGATTTAATTTTAGTTAATCAATATGATTATGGATTATATTTTCCTTTATGGAATAAAAAATTTTTTGTTATCGGCGAGCCCAAAAGAGGACAAATTACGTTGCTTCGGTGGGCAGTTAATCCAGCTGTTACTTTTGTTAAACGTGTTATTGGACTTCCTGGCGATCATATTAGTTATCAAAATAAAGTTCTTTTTATTAATGGAAAAAAAATTTTTCAGCGATTTATAAAAGATACGCTTGAAATTGGTGATGATGGTAAAACCTTTAAAGCTAAAGAATATGAAGAAAATCTAGATGGAGTTAAGCATTTGATTCTCCGTCGCTATGATCGCTCTGCTCAAGATTTTCAAGACCTTGTAGTACCTAAAGATAAATATTTTGTAATGGGTGATAATCGAGATGACAGCGATGATAGCCGGTCTTGGGGGTTTGTCTCAAGCAATGCTTTTATTGGACGTGCTTTATTTGTGTGGATGAGTTGGGATTCTCACAATCATTGTGTCCGTTGGCACCGTATCGGAAATCAGTTATAGAAATTTTAAAGTTCCAGCATTGTTTGAGAATTCATAACTTTCTCAAAATCTTCTGCCGTTAAATATTTTAATTTCAATGCAGCTTCTTTAACTGTAAGGTTTTCTTTATAAGCTTTCTTAGCGATTTCAGATGCTTTATCGTAACCAATGATTTGATTTAAGACAGTCACGATCATTAAAGAATTTTTGAGATAAGTGTTAATTTTTTCTTTATGTGGTTCGATACCAATGACGCAATGATCATTAAAAGAGCGACAACCATCTGTCAATAAATAGATAGATTGAATTAAATTGTATGCCATTACTGGTTTGAAAACATTTAATTCAAAATTACCCTGAGATCCTGCAATCGTAATTGTTGCGTCGTTTCCCATTACTTGCACACATATCATTGTTAAAGCTTCTGATTGGGTTGGATTTACTTTCCCTGGCATGATCGAAGAGCCTGGTTCATTTTCTGGAATAAAAATTTCTCCAATACCACAACGAGGTCCTGAAGCTAACCACCTAATATCATTAGCAATTTTCATTAATGAGCAAGCGAGTGTTTTTAAAACCCCGCTCACCAAGACAATTTCATCGTGTGCTGCTAATGCTCCAAATTTATTTGGAGCAGAGTAAAAAGATAATTTGGTCAATTTTGCAATATGTTCTGCTACTTTTTTAGAAAATTGGGGTGGCGCATTTAGTCCTGTACCAACGGCAGTTCCTCCTAATGCTAACCGATAAAGAACAGGTAAAACATTCGTAATTGCTTCTAAATTATGATTTAATTGCGCCACATAACCTGAAAATTCTTGCCCTAAAGTAAGAGGGACAGCGTCTTGTAAATGAGTTCGTCCTACTTTAATAATCTGAGCGAAAGCATTAGATTTTTTTTCTAAGGTATCACGTAAGGTTGTTAAGGCAGGTATAAGTTGATGAACGATCATTTCAGCACAAGCAATATGCATGGCAGTTGGGAAACTATCATTTGATGATTGGGATTTATTAACGTCATCATTGGGATGAATAGGATTTTTACTTCCAAGTTTTCCACCTGCTAATTCAATAGCTCGGTTGCTAATAACCTCATTAATATTCATATTGGTTTGAGTGCCACTGCCAGTTTGCCATACTTTCAGTGGAAAATGCTCGTTCAATTTACCTTCAATGATTTCATCAGCTGCTTGAATAATATAAGTTAAAATTTTTGAAGAAAGTTTACCTAATTCATGATTAGTGAGAGCAGCCGCCTTTTTTAAAATGCCAAAAGCTCGGATAAGTTCAAACGGCATAGTTTCACGCCCGATGGCAAAATTAATTAATGCACGCTGGGATTGTGCTCCATAATATTTATCAGAGGGAACTTCAATATTTCCCATACTATCCTGTTCAATTCGTGTGATCATAATTACCCTGCTTTATTATATGGTGCTCCGGACAGGATTTGAACCTGTGACCTGTCCCTTAGGAGGGGACTGCGCTATCCAACTGTGCCACCGGAGCGCGAGCTTATTAGAAAACTTAAAAAAAATAATAATATCATACTATTATTCTATTTTAGAAAAAATCTTACAATAAAAAAATATAAGGACTGCTTATCTTTGAGCAGTGTGATTATTCTTTCTATTTTAATCCTAAAAATTACTCTTAGTTTTTAGTTTTCCATATTATGTCAATTGATTTTAGTTAGAAGAGATAGCGAAAAATATTTTCCTTGCTCGTTATTCTTTTTCGTTATCTCGTTATTCTTTTTCGTTATTCTTTTAAGAAAGAAATCTATAAAAAATAGAAAAGTCGGTATTATATTAATTCATAACGTTATTAATAATGTTGGCAGATAGTTTAGCAAGAATAAATAACGTCAATGTCAGATCAGAAGTAATTAAAATAATTATCAAAATTAACTGTTAATCTCGTAAATTAGTTAAAAAGGTAATTTTAGTTCAGATTAATGATTCTACGGATATCCAAAATTTGAAAAATAACTAACCAAAACTTAACTTAAATCGAATTTTTTATTTGCAAATAGAGGCTTTATTTATAAAATAAGTGTAATTTCGCAAAGCGATTATGATGAGGGAAGAAAAATTTATAGTAAGCTAAAGTTCAACTTAAAAATTGATTAGTTGCCATTAGTCAAAAATATTTACTCTCTTTTTTAGTAAAAAATTTAGATTTGATAAATTAAGTTTGGCTAATATGTTAGATATGTTAATCTAAGAAAAAATTTAGTGAGCTTACAATCACTAATTTCTTTATACGTAAATTTTTATTTATTCAAAATATTTAAAAATTTTCATTAAATTAAAAAAAATTGCTTGTATTGAAAATCTTTGTTAACATAGAATTGTACTTAAAAATTAAAGCTCTTAATTAAAAAACTGGTAATATTAATGTTTAAGTAAGTTTTCTCAATGAAAATGATCGTCTTTATTTAGAAGTATTGATTGAAATAACGGTTGACTTTCAGAGAACAAACAAATAATTTTAATTGTAAAACAATTATTATCTATTCTTTAAATAATTAAAGAGTATTTTTTAGAATTGAATATAAATATAAAAGCAAATACTCTT
>NZ_NSHJ01000158.1 GCF_002871095.1 Coxiella-like endosymbiont | reverse complement strand
AAATTATATTTTTCGATTTTTTAAACATAAAAATGGTTTCTTATTTAATAGAAATACTTATTGTAAAATTATTGTTTTGAGTATAAATTTATTATTTGAATTAGAATTAATAAAAAATATACTTTCTTTTTGTTTTCAATTTACTTACAATTTCTTCTTCCTACTCTATTAAAAGGAAAAAATCATGGTAATAAAAAAACAAACTTCTCGAAAACCTAAATCTGGAAAATTTAGAACAACAAGAATATCAAGCGTCAAAAATCGGATGACTAAAACTCAAGTATTTACTCATATAGCTGAAATAACGGATCTTTCTAAAAGACAAGTGACCCGGGTATTTGAGGTGTTGGCTGATTTGGCACAGGCTCATCTTAAAAAAGGTGGGGTAGGAGAATTTGTTATTCCAGGCCTGGCTAAATGTATTGTGAAGCGGAAAGCAGCGACTAAAGCGCGTAAAGGAATTAATCCATTTACGGGTGAAGCGATGACTTTTAAAGCTAAGCCAGCGCGAAATGTTGTTAAAATCCGCCCGCTCAAGCGATTAAAAGAAATCGTAGAATAAGGAAGGAGGTAAGATGAGAAAATCTACAAAATCAATAGCTCTTCAAAAAGCTGAAATAGCAGTAAAAAAATTAAAGGTGCGATTAAAAAAAGCTGAAACAACAGTTAAAAAAGAATTGGAAAAGGTAAAAAAATTAACTGAAAAAGTTGCAAAAAGAGGAGATGCCATCCTAAAGAAAAGAATACCAATAAAAACTAGAGCAAAACGAAAAAAAAATCTTACAAAGTATGTTAAAGATGGAAAAAAAATTAAGCGTTCGAGTAAGAAAAGCCCTCTTTAGTTTTTTCTTGGTAGAGGTTTTAATGAAAGGCCGATTGAGCTCGGATCATCTCTAAGCTTAATCGGTGTTTTTTTGTGAGCATATCTTTATTATCTATTTAACTACCACTAAAAAATTTGAATCGATCTAAGCTCCCTTCAATTTTTTTTAATTTATTCCAACTTTAATCCAACTCCAGAGATTGTATTTTGTCCGTTTTCTTATGATCAATTGATACCATAACAGGGTGGAAGGAATTATTCAAAAAACAAGATTTCTCTAAATTAAGAAGATTAATTTATCTAAATTAAGAATATTAAAAAAAATATTTTATCACAAATTCTCTAGCTTTGGTTGAGATATATTTTTCTTGGCTTAATTAAATCATAGAAAATTTGCAGCATTGCTTAATAAAATTAATTTTTATGAATGCGACTAGTGTAACTGTAAAATCTGCTTTTTCTTGAATTATAAAAAATATCTTTCAGATTCGTCATAAATCTACTTAATATACATATCTTATAGTTTCATCTAAGATTTATAAGGCTCTTCAAACCAGTATGATATAAAATCGAAAAAATTATTATTTAATTTATGAACGTACACTTCAAATTTTTTTAAGTCAGATAAATCAATCTTAATTAATAAATAACATAATAGTTCCACGAGCTAGGGGGGTGGAACATAATTCAAAGATTTGACTGATCTACGTTTTTTAATTATATCAAATAATTAAAGCTTTACTAAGTGAAGTAGTGTTTTAGGAATTCTATTTGCTATTGTTTTAATTCTTTGAGTTTATTTGGTGGGAGAAGTTCATAGAGAAGAATAATAATAAAAATTTAAATGATAGTTGTATGCTTTTTGGTATGTATTATGTTTTTTAAGTACTCAATTCTAACCCCTATTTTAACTTGGAGTATCAGGTATAGACTCTTTCGCCTTTTTGAAAGATCCAAAAAGATTTTAGTATGATTGATCTTGTAGGTAGAGCGTGGAGTATTGGTACTTAATAACGACAATAATATGCAATAACACACTTTTTAGAAATTCAGCTTTTAAAATACAAAAAATACTACTAAATACAAAAATACTACTAAAGATATATAAAAATATTTATTAGCAAGCTTTAGTGAAGATGTAAATAAGAAATTTCTCTGAAGATATCGCTAATTGTGAACAAAGTTTATTAATTTATCTCAAAATTTCCTACGTAAAAAAATTATTAACGGAAAAATTATGTGTTTAATTTTGAGATATATGTGTATCTCAATTTAATTAAGAGAAATATTGATAGGATTTTAAATCAAGGAAAGTATAAATCTTGAATATATTGAAACAGCGGTGCTTCGGAATTTAATCTATAAATATGAAGAAATGAATAGAGAAAATTAAATTTGAACTGAAAAAAAATCATGGATATTTGCGGATTGATAAATGCAGCTTAATAACTTACGATATGGAATCGTCTATTGTATATTAATTTTGATTCTATTTAATGAGGTACAAGTAAAATGCTTATTAAGATTGGACAAGCAGCCCCTGATTTTAGTTTGCAAACTGATGAAGGAGAATTTTTGTCACTTAAAAATCTGAAAGGGAAAAAAATTATATTATACTTTTATCCTAAAGATGACACTCCAGGATGTACAAAAGAAGCTTGTGGATTTCGTGATATATGGTTTGATTTAATTAAGGTAGGAGTCACGGTTCTTGGTGTTTCAAATGATAGCATTAAAACACATCAATCTTTTAAGAAAAAATATAATTTACTCTTTCCTTTAATGTCGGATAAAGAAGGTACTGTATGTGAACGATACGGTGTTATCGTTGATAAAAATCGTTTTGGAAAGAAATATAAAGGAATTGAACGTACGACCTTTCTTATTGATGAACAGGGTAATATTTCTGCTATTTGGTCAAAGGTTAAAGTGGAAGGCCATGTTTCAGAAGTTCTAAATAAAATTTTAAAAGAAACTTGATTGATGGATCAGATAGATTTAATTCAAAAAAATGAATGTCTTAAATATTTTATAATGCTGTCTCTTTCGAGCACTATATTAATTTTATCCATGAATATCAAACTTTTATCAACTACTCTAAAAGATCTAGAAAATTTTTAGGTAGAGGAAGCGAAAAAATACATTAGATTAAATATAGCTTTGGAATTGCTCAAAGCTTAATGAATATTATTTTAAAGAAATTTCTTTTGGTTCCTGAGGGAATTATTGCATGCTCTTAGATGGATTATATTAACCCAGATCTCTCTGACTTGCTACTCAAAGTAGAGGGGTCATTATATGGGAAAGAAACAATAATCCTTCGTGCTCAAGAAATTTAATTTATCATGAGTTTCGTCTGAAGAAGTAGTCTTAATATGAAAAGTATGTCGTTTTGATAACGGTCTAAAGAGATTAGGTGTTTTGCAAAGCGATTGTGTTTGTATGGAGATCTTTATGATATTACTGGGAATCAGTATATAATAGCAATGTTTGTTTATACGTGTATCAGAGCGGTATATTTCCCCTCCCAGTTTATTATGCTTAAAAGATTTTCTTGGGAAAGCTTTCAAAAAGATTTACAATGTTGATTATGAATGTGTTCTTAATATAACTACATATGTCTTAATCAGCAAGGAAGCAAAAATATATTTAAAGCTATTATAAGTTCATAATAGCTACTGATGAATGCTTTTTCTATAAAGCATGTGATTTTTCTCTCCTTGTGAGTTGGACGAATTAGCCGATAAAAATTAAAATATTTATATATTGAATTATGAATTTTATTTTTAAGGAACTACCTGAATATCTTTTACAACTTATAAAAGTTACAGATTTACTGTTTATTTTATATGTCTAGTCTAGTTCGACAGAAAATCTAAAGGGAATATTCTATAACTGATACAGGATATTTATTGTATGTCACTATGCCTTTTAACTAGTTTTGAACTATAAAAAATAATATTGTCTGTTGTATAGCAGATATTGGATGATTATAGGAGATTCGTATTTACTCTATGGTCCTTTAGCTAGTGAAGAAAAAACATTAATATTTGTAGGTATTACGACTTTTACCTTTTTTGTTATTGGAAAGTACTTTCATCATGGGGTAAATATTTGTTATAAGTTTCTAATAATGATTCAAGTATTAATGCAAAAAAAGATGTTAAACGAACAAAGCTGTCAGATTTTAAAGTTTTTAGGCAAAAGGGGGTAAGGTTTTGGGGGGGGTTGTAGGT
>NZ_NSHJ01000157.1 GCF_002871095.1 Coxiella-like endosymbiont | reverse complement strand
ATTTATCCCTTACTATTTATTTATCCCTTTTATTCCTTGTTTTTTTTGGGGTACTATTAAAGAACTAATTATCTTGATTTTGCATCAAGAGCTTTTTCTTACAGGCACTAGCTACTTACATAATTTCTACCTGGGTTAGTTTTGGTGTCCAATGTTCCTCCTTTTTTTTGGAGCTTTTTTCGAATATCATAAAGAGTAGATCATCGAATAACCCACCCTGATCCACCCTGATTTTTTGAGGTAAATAAATACGGTGATCTAGTCGTTCTGTAATTTTAATGTTCTCGCATTATACAAGAAACCTATAAGAACTTTTTAATTTTAGAATATTTGTCTCCTTATCAGGAGGATAAAAGAACGAGGGAAAAACAATTTCAACAGAGCTGTTATTACTTTTAAAGCAGTCAGCAAAATACCCTCCTCTTAAGGAAGAGTTTGCTTTTGAATATGATCGACCAAAAGTTGTAATTTTCTGTGCCCCTGAAATTCATTAATGTCTAAGCGATAAGTTAAGTGTACGTATTCACAATCGAAATTAGGCCACTCTTTTAGATTAACATAAAAAGCAATACCATCTATATAATAATTAGTCTCAGGAACTTGCAAAATTAACTTTAAATGCCACTGACCTACTATCCGTTGATTCACTAATTTAAAACAACCATCAAAAACCGGTTCTGGAAAGCCTTGCCCCCAGGGCCCCGCCTGATCTACTAACTCAGCAAGATCGAGCGTCAATTCTTCCGAAGTTAATTCTCCATCACTAATTAATTGGAGCTGAAGGTTTTCCTCATTAAAAGTTTTTTTCACTTCTACAATAAATGCTTGTTGAAAATCTATATAGCGATTCAAAGGCAAGCTAAGACCTGCTGCCATAGCATGCCCCCCAAATTTAGTTATTAAACCGGGATACTTAGTAGCAATAGCTACTAACACATTACAAATATGAAGTCCAGAAATAGATCTGGCAGATCCTTGCAGGGTATTATTACTTATTTTTGCAAAAGCAATAGTTGGACGATGAACCCGTGCTTTCACTCGAGAGGCTACCAATCCAACAACCCCTTGATGCCATTCTTCCTTATATAAACAAATGCCAAGTGGCAACTTCTGACTTAAATGAAGGTTATCAATGACAGTAAATGCCTCTCTTTGCATGTGGGACTCAATAACTCGCCGCTCTTTATTTAAATCATCTAATTGATAGGCAATATCTAAAGCCATATTTCTATTATTTGCCAAAAGACAAGCAACCCCTAAACTCATATCATCTAAACGTCCTGCCGCATTTAAGCGTGGACCGATGGTAAAACCAAGATCTGTAGCTCGCAATGTTTCTCGTTTACATCCAGAAACCTCTAATAATGCTAAAATTCCTTCATGAGCTTGGCCTGCACGAATACGTTGTAATCCTTGATAAACTAATATCCGATTATTTTTATCTAATGACACAATATCGGTTACGGTTCCAAGTGAGACAAAATCTAAAAATTTTGCCATATTGGGGCAATCCAGCCTATTTTGTTCAAACCAATTAATTTTTTTCAGTTGTGCACGAAATGCTAGCATGAGATAAAAAGCCACCCCTACACCCGCCAAGCATTTACTAGGAAATTTATCTTCTTTGCAATTAGGATTGATAATCGCACACGCAGGTGGTAATTGCCCTCCTGGGAGGTGATGATCAGTAATCAGTACATCGATTCCTAATTGATTTGCTCGAACCACACCTGCATAACTTGAAATTCCATTGTCGACCGTAATAATTAAATTAGGCTCTTGAGTGGAAGCCACCTCTACAATTTCTGGTGTCAAGCCATAGCCATGGGTAAATCGATTTGGAATCAAATAAGAAACGTTTTTTAGCCCAAATTCACGCAGCACGCTTACTGTTAAAGCAGTACTTGTTGCTCCATCTACATCGAAATCTCCAATAATCATAATATGCTGTTGCTCTTTTATAGCTTGAATTAGCCTTTCCGTGGCTTTATCGATACCAAACAATAAAGAGTAAGGTAATAAATTTTTTAAGTCCCGGGATAATTCATCTAATGAATTAATATTTCTTGCCTGATAAATCCGGTGTAAAACTGGGTGAGGATGTTCAAGACCTTTAATTAATTTTGGTACTTTTTGTCGAACGATTGTTGTATCCAAAAAACTTTTTTTTTAAATTATATTTTATATACTAAATTATATTTTTAGTATACTCTTAATACTAACTGTAGATAATAACAAGAAGCATTCTTGAAATACAAGCTCATCATTTCAAATTTAGTTTTAGCAATTCCAAACAATTTTTAAGTACTAATTTTAATTTAAAATTAATCATAATATTATGATTGATTAAAGTATTTTGTGATTAAACTCTTTAACGAGATTTTATAATTTTCTTGCTCCTCGCCAAATTAGAAAATAACTACTTCAAAAAAAAATACTATATAATAAAAAAACACAGATATCCTCTCCTTGCAAGTTACTCTTTTCGTTGTATGACAAGCATTGAAACCAACCCATTTTTAATATTTTTTAAGCTTGAACTTCTATAATAATCTTTGATTAAAAGAGAGTGCAAAATCCAAAATAAATTATAATTTATCAATTCTATAATAAAAGATTTCTAATTTTAGATTAGTGATGCAGATTCGTTTTTATAAGAACAAAAAGAGGTAGAAGCTTTCTTCAAATACTACAAGAACAAGAACCAAGAAATCTCTTTTTGTATTCTCTCTTAATAACCTTTTAAATTTCGCTGAGATCACTTCTAAAATACATAATTCTCGGGGGGGGGTCACCATACAAACGAGGAATTTATTAAACACTTCCAGCTAAAAAAGATTACTAAATGATTTGCGCCATTAATCTTTAAATATTAATAATCAAATAATCAAGATACTTACGCTGAAATTTTTGCGATCTTTTACGTAATTCCTGGAATAGAATCATCATAACAACAGCATTACACAATGTAATTCTGTGTTATTTTAAAAAAATCGTATTCCACCAAATTGACGCTATTAGTTTAAAGGAAAACACTAGTGCTATCGTTACCTTAAAAAGGTAGGTTTTCCCTGGAGGATTGATAAAAAATATCATGATCTCAAAGGTCGTTCCCATTTAATTCAAAATGGAAATATTTTTGTAAAACTCCTACCTAAATTTACTCTTGAATTTCTTTATTAAATATGATCATTTATATAACTTTGAACCTAGCTAAATCAAATTATGAAACAAGCTCGTGCATTTATACCTTTATTTCTCACCGAGATGTGAAGTAATTCAGTTTCTATAATTACTTAAAACCTTCTGATTGCCTATCTTACCATTAGGCTTAACTTTTTTCTGATTCAGAGTCTTATATGATTTTAGGCGACTTTACGACACTCGTTTATATAGCTTCCTTTTGGAAGGGAAGAAGCTATTGAGCTGATCAAGTATTTGGCGCTCATTATACTATTATCGTGAGGGCTATTTTTTAGACATTAGCTATATTTCTTTTGCTAGAAATTTCTACTCAAAAATTGATATTTTTTAGTCTTTTAATTCTAATCATAGGTTAATAGAGTATTATAGCCTAATATTGTAAGTTTTTTCAGGGTCTTTGTTTATATTAAAACCACCCCCCCGTCGTGACACTAACTAGTTTCACTTTATTTTACATCGGCATGAATCTAGATGATTTATTAATTTTCAATAGTATGGGATTTGTTCAAGAAACATTTAGATGGAACATAGCTTTTCTTAGGCAGAAAGGTTGGTAGTGCTATCACCCTATTGATATTCTACTTTGGTTTTAAGAGCTTTTCGAAATTCAGGAACTTTTTTTATTATCCTTTCTAATTAAACTTTACCTGCATTTTACGTGGTTTACAGTATAAAAATAGTCTTCTTATACTTTTTCTGATTACTATCATGCTCACTTATTTTTTTGCTTGAGCAGTAAGTATTTTCTATCTTTTCAATTAATTTTTGATATTTTATCCTCATTATTTCTCTTATTATGAGGAATCGTTTAGAAAAACAAGTTCAAAATAAATTTCTTATTTTAATTATTATTTTTATCGCTTCGATTTTTTGGGAATATTTTTCAAGCCTTTTCTT
>NZ_NSHJ01000156.1 GCF_002871095.1 Coxiella-like endosymbiont | reverse complement strand
GATATGTCCCTCTCTTATTAGCCCTACATTTTTTATAAATGGTTTTAATTTTATTAATATGTAGTAGTCTTTATAATATTAATCCTTATTAGTTTTGGACGGTAATATAGAAGAAGTTATTTCTAAACCTGGGTGATAGAAATGGATCCTCTATAGTTTTATGTGCATTAGTAACAGTTGGTATACATAATTAATACTATAGGCACATTTTAAGAATCTAGATATAAATTAAGATGTATCTGATGTATCTTAAAAATCTTGACATTTATTTTGAACGATAATTTTCATAGTGAGCTGTGACAATCGAAGCTATACAGGCTGTTAATTTTTTTCCCATGGGGATATCTAAAAATTCATTAGGTCCATGTGCGTTAGATTTAGGCCCTAGAAGACCTGTGATTATAAATTGGGCATTTGGGAACATTTTACCTAATATTCCCATAAAAGGAATGGTTCCTCCTTCGCCAAAATAAGCAGCTGGATTACCAAAAAATTTATAAGAGGCATTTTCATTAGCTACAGCAAGCCAATTATTTAAAGGGGGAGCTATCCAACCACTCGAAGAGGTTTCAGGAAAAAAAGATATCTTTGCATGGTAAGGGGGATCTTTTTCTAGGACATTTTTTAATACAGCTGAGGCTTTTAGAGCGTCAATTATTGGAGGAAGTCGCACAGAGAGAATTACCTTTAAATAAGGTATGGTAACATTTCCTGCATTAGCAACGGGAGGCAAACCGTCGAGTCCTGTTACACTGAGTTGAGCACGCCAAGTCTTATTTAATAATAATTCCGTAATATTAGTAGTTACGGGTTCCACACCCGGTAAAAATGGTAGCTTACCTTGAATCGTCCCATTTCCTAGCATATGGGCGGCTTTTTTTGCTTGTTCTTTATGTTGATTGGGTATAGAAACTTTTAATTCTTTCAAAATCACTCTTCCAGTAGAGCTGTCTTCAATTCGATCTAAAAGTTGGCGTAGGATAGAAAAAGGTGAAGGGACGATACCGCTTCCAGCTCCTGAATGAATACCATGTTTCAATACTTCAATTTTTAATATACCTCCTACCAGCCCTCGGAGTGAAGTGGTGCACCATAGCTGATCATAATTCATACAACCACTATCTAAGCAAATTACTAAAGTGGGATTTTCGATACGGTTATTTAAATACTTAAGATAAGCAGGTAGATCAATACTGCCGCTTTCTTCAGATCCTTCGATAATTACGACACATCGTGCATGGGGAATTTGATAACGTTGTAAAGTAGCAATAACTGTAAGTGAGGCAAATATCGCGTATCCGTCATCGGCGCCTCCTCGGCCATATAATTTATTTCCTTTCAAGATGGGTTTCCAAGGCCCAAGATCTGCATCCCATCCTACCATTTCAGGTTGCTTATCCATATGCCCATAAAGCAATACAGTTTCCTTTAAGGTACCAGGAATTTCAATAAACAATAAAGGGGTGCGCCCTGGTAACTCTACTACTTCTAGTTGCATCCCCTGAATAGATTGTTGCTGACACCAATCTACTAAAAGTGTCATGGCTTTATTCATATAGCCATTTTCTTTCCAATTAGAATCGTAATTTACTGATTTATTAGGAATTTTAATATACTCTATTAATTGAGGGATAATGCTGTGATCCCAGGTGTCAGAAATACTTTGATAAATTTCGTGGGCGTAATGTTCAAAGCGATTATTGCTCATTTGAGTTCCTATCTAATGGGGGTATAATAAGGGAAAAAATAGGATAACTGCAAGGCTAGAGAGAGGTTTTTTTAGTGCTAGAAAAAGGATTATAGGGGCATATACTAAGATAATATTGACGGGTAAAACGTAGTAAATGTAACTAAATAGGTAACGTAGCAAAGTAACCTTGCTGCTAATAAAGAAGATAAGAAACAAAAGTCAAATCTCAGTAGGATGATTAATATTAAAATATTGAGCGTATTTAATTGAGCGTATTTATCAAAAATACGCTTTTGATAATTTGGGTTAGTTCTGTCAGGAACGATACAGTGTTTTTCAGGATACAATGTTGGATAAAATGTTTATTTAGTTATAGATTTTTTGCTGATATCAGTATGATGGGCAGATTAAAATGTTTTTAATTTTAATCTATGTAATTTTTAATACTAATTACTTTAAATTTAAATTTCAATATCTTGACAAATTTATAAACTTTTGCTGATTCTGCTCTGATTTAATCTTTAGCTTGTAGGGGGTTTTAATCAATGCTGTTAAAACGAAAGAGTTAAAATGTAAACATATTTTAAAAAATATCTCACTCTTTTCCTTAGCCGATCAATTTTTAAATGAAATTGATTGAATGAGGGAATGTTACAAAAATATATATAAGCTAATAAGAGAACCTTTGCTTGCTTTGAAGGAATTTCAATTAAGATGTAAGAGTACTAAGATTGTAGGTGTTATTGGACAAAGTAAAGTAGATAAAAGCACTTTAATTCGTTACATTAATTTATTGGAATCTCCTGAAAAGTTTTATTATAATGGAAATGGATGGCAAAAATATCACTTTGCTTTGAAAGAAAGCAGTGCGATAAAGTAAATACCCTTATTAAAATCAGTATAGTTTTCAATATCTTAATCTCTTAAGTACTCAGATGCTATATTAAAACCTAGCATTTCTACTAAAACTCATCGAATAAAGTTGAACTAAAATTAATAAAGTAGTTTTCTCTTTTTTAGAATTAACTGGCTTAACAGCCAAAAGAACCTTTATTTAAGTTAATTTTATTAAGTGGTGGTTAAAAAATAACCTATGGAAATTGACTAAACAGTAGTTAGAAATCCAAAGATACTACTCTGTAATACAATAATTTCAGGGCTCGATCCTGAAAGCACAAATTTTATTTTAGAATTTATTAAATTTAGTGAATTACGAATTGAGATTCGTAAATACTATTAATCATTCATCAAATAGAGATTATTAACACCGTTTATCAATGTATCGCATTAGCTCAATAAAGAATTGTAAAAGAAAGGGATTGTAACTTTAATTTAATCGACGACCCAAAATTAGAATCGTTAAAAAAATCACTTATTTTTTAAATTAAAATCAAACTTCTTGAAATTTTATATACCTGATTACATAAAGAAGCAATTTAAAAAAGATAGGATATACGTTGCTATGAATTAACTTTACCAAGATCTTTACCGCTGACTCTCTCATGATCGGTAAGTTTGTTGTAAGTATTTCGATTTAAAGATAACGCTTTTTTAAAGCTAATTTAAAATTTTTGTAGGGTATTTCTATTGAAATAATCTTAATTGTTGTCCAAACATTCAAAATAAAATGAGGAAATATTGTTTCGTGGTATTAATTACCTAAAAATAAAGGTTGAAAAGTTAAAATTTTTGGTTCTATCAGTTTCAAATAATGACTCCTATTTTTCCTTAATCTTATTTAGGAAATAATTGAGATAGTAATTATACTTTCTTTTATGACGATAAAAATTGGTTTACCATTAGAAGTAATTTTATTTGTTACCTAAAAAATTGATTATTATCTTGTATTTTTAAAATCGTTTTTTGTCGATACTTAAGTAAGATTTAATATCTTCGGTTTCTTTTATTATTTTTATAATCGAAATTTTTTCTACATGATTTCTTATAGGTACTTTTATTAATTTATTAATATGATAGAGGGTATTATCCTATTAACCTTATGTGTTATTCTTTTTTTTGTTCGATTGACAGAAATGGCTTTACAAGAGCTTTACAAAAGATTACTTATAGTTTAGTTGAAGCTAAGTAATTTTGTTGGTACTTCGCTTTGATACATTTTACTCTTCTTTTCATTACAAATTATTTGGAAAATTTAGTTTTTAGAAGGGTGGATGTCTACTTTATTTTTTGTGGGGAGGTAAGGTGAGTGTAGGAGTGTACATTAACGGTAGTATAGTATTGCCCTAATGGGGTTTGTTTTGAAATGGTAAGTGTTTTTTTGGTAGAAGAGAATTAGAAGATTTAGCAATCTGTTATGGATATAATTAATTTAATGTTTGTGTAATGATAATAAGTATTTGAGGGTTAATTATTTGAGTACAATGTTTGTAATATCTCGGAAATACTAGAACGAAGAGTTTTATATTAATCATTAAATCATATTAAAATAGTATGATTGTATATCATTATTATCATACTTTTTTGACTATACTATTTCAATTGAAG
>NZ_NSHJ01000155.1 GCF_002871095.1 Coxiella-like endosymbiont | reverse complement strand
CCATTCTGGGATAAGAATCACTCTTTATTAATGTTATTAATTACCTTATTCAGCAATATCTATTTAAAATAGATAAGAATGGGCTGATAATTCAATAGCTCATTTCAAAGCATCCAGTACATCAAATTTAGTGATAACTCTTTCATATCCTTGAAGGTTATCTACCCTACCTACTACCTTACAAGATTTTAATTACCTCTAAAATTAGAGGGGTGTTAGATTAATTTTCTAAAAATAATGTAAAATAAGAGTTCTTCTTAGAAAATAACTAACAAAACTCTTCAGAACTAGTAGCTCCCTGTACAACAGGGTTCGCCTATATTACTATATGGTATAATTTATTAATGGTATGATATTAATCATATTAATTTAGCTAAGGTTCTCCTCTAATTATAAAAAATAAACTAATTAACTTTAAAGCTCACTAAAAATAGCTGTAAAATATTTGTTCCTCTCACTTTGAGAGGGCCTCTAGTGACATTGAACATCATAAATCGACCGTTACAAAACCTACTGAAAACTTAGAGTAGGCTAAATATTTCCTTCTTATAATGCTAAAGGAATATGGAAGGATAGTTAAATCAAAAAATAAAGGTACCAAAATTCCCACCTTTAAGCTGTTCAAATTAGTTTCCTAAATGGTAAGGATTCTTACTACTTCACGGCTACTAGGGATTAATATACCAACAAAACCCCCACACATAGTAACCAGTGTTTGACGGGTTGATATATTCATGACGTTTTCGATCTTAGGAAAACGCACGATTTAAAGTTTTATTCAGGATTTTATTTTAAAAAATATACCCAATACCCTCGTAAGCTCTAACTAATTGACATTATCTTTGAGAGTGAATCCTTTTACTATAATTTTAAGTTTGATGTAGATACTGATCTTACTTTTATTCGCCAGACCCTTCTGGCCAGAATTGATTATTTTAGTTATTCTTAAGTGTACTAAACATTAAGGATTTGTTCATATTATTAGTAGAAAATTATTAGTAGAAAATTTTTTACATTGATATTTTTTATTTTTATTTATAAATAGTCTTAATGAGTTTTTAAGATCTTTTGGCATTTGAAAATTATGTTGAGTTAATCAAAGTAAGATAACCTAACTTAAAAAAGTTTGCTGAAAGGACGGTTAAAGCATAGAAAATAAACCCACCTAAAAATAGGGCTAAAAAACTTTTTAAAAAAGATCAGAATAAGTATATACTTTTTGGTGGGGAAGCTAACTTATATACCTAAGGCTCTCTATATTAATATTTTCTATGGCCCTAAATTTTTATTAGTTTTTTGTTCTTTAAAAGTCATGTAGAAGAGTTAACAGCCTGGTAGTTAAAAAGTAAATATTATCTCTTTCTATGATCGGCTCTCGTGTATGCGATTATACAATATAAAATAAACTTAATTTAATTTTTATGCTGAAGGATTAGATTTTAGAAAGGATAGAAAGGTGTCTCTCTGCTTAAGGAAAAGACAGTCTTTCGAAAATTTAAGAGGTTATTTAAGTATCTGATGAATCCCCCCCAAACATATTTATTCAATATGCTTTAAAACAAGATTTCACGAGACTGCAATCTACTTTTAAAAAAAGTAATATTCAAAAAGTATTAGAAGTTAATTTATCTATTAACTTACTTAATTAAGATCTCCAATATAATTCTAACTTCCCCCTTACCAGAACTGAATTTTCTTTAACTATCCCCGCCCCTCTTTTATAGTAAGTACTAAAAGCCATTACATGTACTCGATAATTGTGTTGCCAAATTGGGAGGTACTAATTTCGTGAACATCATGCATCAAACGAGCAAAATCGTAAGTTACTTTTTTATGCTTAATGGCACCCTCAACTCCCTTAATGACCAGATCCGCTGCTTTTTGCCAACCAAGATAACGTAGCATCATTTCAGCAGATAAAATGAGAGACCCTGGATTAACTTTATTTTGTCCTGCATATTTAGGTGCAGTACCATGGGTTGCTTCGAATACAGCAATGGTATCACTTAAATTAGCACCGGGAGCAATACCAATGCCACCAACTTCTGCTGCTAAAGCATCAGAAATATAATCACCATTTAAATTTAAGGTAGCGATAACACTATATTCAGAAGGTCGCAAAAGAATTTGCTGTAAAAAAGCATCAGTAATTACATCCTTAATAATTATGCTTGTACCCGACTTTGGATTTTTAAACGAATACCAAGGAACATTACCATTCAATGGTGTTGCACCAAATTCTTTAATAGCCACCTCATAACCCCAATCTTTAAAAGCACCTTCCGTAAATTTCATAATATTACCTTTATGAACAAAGGTTACCGAATCTCTATTGTTAGATATGGCATATTGAAGCGCTCGACGTATCAGTCGAGTGCTTCCCTCTTGAGAAACGGGCTTAATCCCAATACCTACCATTTTTGAAAAAGAGATTTTATTTACTCCCATTTCTTTTTGTAAAAAATCTATAACTTTAATAGCTTCTGGGCTTCCTGCCTTCCATTCAATACCAGTATAAATATCTTCTAAATTTTCTCTAAAAATAACCATATCCACTTTTTCAGGAATTTTCAGTGGACTGGGCACCCCTTTGAAATAACGTACAGGACGAAGACAAACATAGAGATCTAAATTTTGACGAAGTGCTACATTTAAGGAACGAATCCCTCCGCCAACAGGTGTGGTAAGAGGACCTTTAATAGCTATTTTATATGTTTGAATTACTTCCAAAGTTTCATCAGGCAGGTAATGTTTTTTTCCATATATTTTTTGGGCTTTCTCACCTGCATAAACTTCCATCCACGCTAACTTGCGCTTTCCCTTATAAGCCTTTTCTACTGCTATATCAATAACATTTTTCATGACTGGCGTAATATCCATCCCAATTCCGTCCCCTTCTATATAGGGAATAATAGGTTGGTTCGGTATATTTAAACTGCCTTCATTGTTAACCGTAATCTTTTCACCTTGGGTAGGAATGCTAATATGTTTATATCTCACCAATATCTCGTAGCAATTATTATTTCATATAGCTTATCTTAAAGCTCCTATTAAATCAATCTTCGAAATTAACACTGAATATCACCGACACCATACATAAAAATTAATATTTGCTCTTAAAAATCTTGCTTATTAAGCTTCTATTATTAATTCATAACTGCTGAAAGCACAGACCACCATCAAAATAATAGATTTTAAAAGTATAAAAATTAGTTAATTAATAATATAACTATTATACAATTCAATTTAAATTTAATCTAAATAAATCAGCCAATTTATAGAAGAGTGCATCACTGTCGCCTTAATGGTAAATTAATCCGACCCTGATTTTCATGCTAGAATTTGATAGCCTTACATACCCAACGAGCATACCAACATACCAACGATCATACCAACGAGGAAAGTAATTCTATTTATTTACTATAGATCCAATACTCACAGAAAGATTTCACGTGAACGAGTTACAAAGTTTCAGCTCACACATATTAAAATAATATGTTCAAAACCAATTTTTTTAGGCAAAAAATCAAATGTTTGATCGTCAAAATATAACTCTGCCATTGGTGCTACAATAATTATTTCTTTTTCAGAAAAAATTATTCAATAGAAATTTTAGTTTTTTTATTAGGATTCTAATAGATATAGTAGTAGTAAGAAAAAGTATTTGTAGTGAGAAAAAGTATTTGCCTATATTTATATATCAAATCTAAGAATGATAATGAGGGATCCACAGCGTATTTCAATCAATCCTCATACCACCCAACGATCCGTCACTAAAATTTCAAAATTATTTAATGTTATCTCTAAATATAATAATTCGAAGTTTTTTCTGTTTAAGATGTTATTCAGATAGTATATCTAATTAGCCTAAAATTTCTTAAGCAATAAAATACTTTACGTTCAATGAGATATTCTAATGTTCCTTTTATTTTTAGAATTCAAATAACCTAACAATCAAGCAGGAATAATTTTACTATTGTTTAAAACAATTACATTCTTATATTCCAGAAAAAGAAAAGTAATAAAATAGATAATTTTTGATTAGGAATCGTTTATTATCTGAAATTAATTTTATAGCGATCCATCGGTTAGCACTAGAAGATCGTTTTAAAAAAGACTATTACACAATTAATTTTGAGGAAAATAATAATCAAAAACACTGTCTTTCTAAAATTTTTTATGGGTATTTTATGGTTAGTTATTC
>NZ_NSHJ01000154.1 GCF_002871095.1 Coxiella-like endosymbiont | reverse complement strand
TTACTAAACTAAAATAAAATATTCAGGCATTACCTATAATGTGGTAATTACAATTAGTAGTGAATTCAAATATACTTTGAAGGTAATACACACTGAGTTACTCTCTCTATTGCAGAGAGCTTGTTAAAAATTAAAATGACATTTAAAGGGGGGGAAACAATGATTAGCGATAAATTTAATCTTGGTCATTTGATGAAAAATGCAAAAAAAATTCAAGAGCTGATGCAGCAAGCGCAGAAGCAATTATCAAAAATTGAAGTTACTGGTGAATCAGGTGCTGGTATGGTTCAAGTAACCCTTACAGCTCAACATGAAGTTATTAATTTCATTCTCTCTGACGAACTTTTAAAAGAATCAAAAGAAGTTATTGAAGATCTCATCAAAGCTGCTTTAAACGATGCTAATCAAAAAGTTATTAAAATTACTCAAGAAAAAGTAATGTTTACCGGTAGTGGTAGCCTCTTTGATAACGACGAAGGAAGGTGAAAAATAATTTTGTATCCCCCGCCGCCTATCCTTGACTGCTACAATTTATCTTATTTCTACGCTACTTTTGGGCGTAATCGCTAATTCTTTTTCTTTCAGATCATTTAGTGTGGTTTAGTTTTTGGCCAGGCGTTTAATACTGCTTTGACCAGTGTAGCTAAGGGAATAGCAAAAAATACACTCCAAAATCCCCAGATACCGCCCAAAATCAGAACTGATAAAATAATTACAATTGGATGTAAATCCATAACCTCTGAAAAGAGAAGTGGCACCAATAAATTTCCATCTAAAGTGATAATTAAAGCGTAACCAATCATTAAATAGGTAAAATGTACAGATAAGCTCCATTGCATTAAACCTACTATTCCAATAGGAATAGTAACGATCACTGCCCCAATATAGGGCACAATCACAGATAATCCTAATAGCACTCCTAATAAAAAGGCGTATTGTAGTCCTAATAGCGTAAAAACAATAACCGAAACCAAACTAACAATAATTATTTCAACTACCCTCCCCCGAACATAAGCACCGATTTTTTGATTCATTTCGTTCCAGACAATTCTAATAAGTCCACGGCGCTCTGGTAAAAAACGGCTGAGCCAAATACTAATGGCTTTTCCATCTTTTAAAAAGAAAAATACGAGTAAAGGAACTAATACAACATAAAGAATTATCTCAATAATACTAGGAATCGAAGCTAAAGAAAAGGATAAAATAAATTGTCCAATTCGAGCTGATTGTTGATGTAAATAAACAGCAAAGTTAGTTAGCGGATCCGTTGGAAATAACTTGGGATAGTGGTGCATGAACTCAGTCATCCACACTTGTCCTTTAGTAATAGCTCGAGGAAATTCATGTACCATACTAACAAGTTGCTTCCACATTAACGGTAACAAACCAAAAAGCGCCAGTATAAAAAGACTTAAGAAAAAGAGATAGACTAGTGTTACCGCAAGCCAGTGGGGAACTTGCCATTGTTCTAACCACCGTACTGGTGAAGTAAAGAGATAAGCAAGAACTACACTAATCACTACTGGCAATAAAAATTTCCCAAAAAATTCAATTAATACGAAACCAAAGACTAGGGTAAAAAACAAGGCTAATGCTTCGGGATCTGAAAAATGACGGATAAACCAATTAGAAATACCTTGTAAAATGGGATTTTCACTATTATGCATTAACTTGAATATCTCTTATACTTTTAATCATCATCATCGCTGCGTTTACAGCCTCAGCTCCTTTATTACCTCGTTTTCCGGAAGCACGGGCAAAAGCTTGTTCTTTATTTTTCGTAGTCAAAATACCAAAAATAACAGGTATTTCATATTCCAACGCTACTTGTTGGCATCCCAAACTTACTTGCTGACAAACGTAATCATAATGATTAGTTTCTCCTCGGATAACTGCCCCCAAGCATACAATAGCATCATAATATTTAGTTTTTGCTACTTGTTTTGCCATTAATGGAATTTCAACTGACCCCGGTACCCAAACCGTTTTAATTTGATTTTCTTTAACATCTAACTCTCTAAAACGATCCAAAGCTCCAGTTAATAATTTTTCTATTACTGGTTGATTAAATTGACTAACTATAATAGCAAATTTAAGTTGAGGTGTCATTAATAGGCTCTGCTGTTAAATTTAATAAGTGACCCAATTTTTCTCGTTTTGCTTTTAAATAACGAATATTATCATCTATGGGGGCTGCTTCTAACGCTACCCGTTCTAAAACTTCGATTCCATAACGCCTTAAACCTGAAACTTTATTAGGATTATTAGTTAACAAACGAACTTTTCGTACTCCTAAAACCTTCAATATTTGCGCTGCCAATCCATAATCCCGTAAATCTGCTGCAAAACCAAGGTGATGATTTGCTTCTACTGTATCCAAGCCTTTTTCTTGTAAAGCATAAGCTTTTATTTTATTTCCTAAACCAATGCCACGACCCTCTTGGCGCAAATAAAGTAAAATTCCTCCACACTTAGAGATTTCATCTAACGCGGATTCCAATTGCCAACCGCAATCGCAGCGGGCAGAGCCAAACACATCACCGGTTAGGCATTCCGAGTGAACACGTACTAAACAGCATTTACTACTATCACTAGATTTTCTCTGACTAATTAAAGCTACGTGTTCTAAATTATCAATCCAATTACGAAAGGTTTTAATTGTAAATTTACCTTGATTTTTAAGTGGTAACATGGAAGCAGAAATTTCATCAATTAAAATTTCATGATTAATACGATGAGTAATCAAATCATGGATACTCACTAGCGGAATCTGATGGCGTTCAGCCAGCTGTTGTAAAGTAGGTAAGCGCGCCATACTACCATCTTCACTCAATACCTCACATAAGACAGCGGCTGACTTCAAACCTGCCAAACGACACAAATCAACACTTCCTTCCGTATGCCCCGGCCGGACTAAAACTCCTGCATCCCTTGCTTTTAAGGGAAAAATATGGCCAGGCATAACAATATCATCAGGACCACTTTTCTCATCAATCGCGATACGAATTGTTCGAGCTCGATCCTGAGCCGAGATTCCTGTTGTGACATCATAAGCTCCTTCAATAGAGACCCCAAAAGGGGTTTGATAACATGATCGATTTTGACTAGTCATCATAGGAATATGTAAACGTTCAAAATCGCTAGCCATCATTGGCAAACAAATTAACCCCCGTCCATATTGAGCCATAAAATTAATCTGCTCAGCCGTAACGTGTTGGGCAGCGACAATCAAATCGCCTTCGTTTTCTCGAGACTCATCATCAACCAGAATAATCATTCTGCCTTTACGTAAAGTTTTTAAAGCAGTTTCAATACTATCAAACGCTTTGTTCATTAAATATTATCTCCCGTGTTGTTTGAGCAGTAATTTTTGCTATTAAATCAAATTCGACATTTACCTGGCACCCTATTACTAAATCTTTTAAATTTGTTCTTTCTAACGTATGAGGAATTAACATCACTGAAAAAATATCTTTCATTACATGGTTAATTGTTAAACTGACTCCATTTATTGCTACACTCCCTTTTTTTATAATATACATTTGAGATTCTTTTGAAATATGGTTAAAAACCATTCGGACGAATTTAGTCTCTTTTTCTTTAGATGTTAATATAATGGTTTGATCAACATGACCTGTGACAAAATGCCCTCCTATTCGGTCCATTAATCGTAATGCACGCTCTAAATTGACTCGATCACCTGTTTTATAAAATCGTGCTGAAATACATGCTAAAGTTTCGGAAGATAATTCACAAAGAAAACAATTCAATTGCGCTTCCACAACGGTCACGCAAACCCCATCTACTGCGATGCTTTCTCCAGGCTGCAAATCTAGAAATTGCGTTTTAATATATACCACTGCTCGTTTTGGCAAAATTTCAATAGACTGTATTACTCCACAATGGTCAACAAGACCCGTAAACATAATCTCCACTCACTATATTAAACAGCCTGGTATTTACAAAACAGCCTGGTATTTACAATCACAACCCAAAAAAGGCAATAAATAAAGATAGTAGTTTCCTACCTTACCCGTATGCTGACTTTAATCGTCAGTTGTGTAATTCACTATTTTCTTTCCCAAATTGAAAGAAGCTTGCAGCAGGTTCATTTTATAAAAATTACAGTTGCTCAGAAACTTTACTTTTCCCTGAAGATCTTTTTTAAGATTACAGTAACAAATCTAACCAGAAAGTCAACTATCTTTATAAGCATCACTTCAAATAACGACTGCAATAACTAGATTAAAGAGACTACAATAAAAC
>NZ_NSHJ01000153.1 GCF_002871095.1 Coxiella-like endosymbiont | reverse complement strand
AAACGAGAAGGCACGAAAAATCAAAGAGGAGGAAAATAAAGGTAGCTTTAAAGTAAAATGTGACCAAAGGAAGGTAAAACCGACTGCATCATCGTCAGCGTCAAATGAGTATAAGAGAAAGATTTATAATAAATCATATATATATCATAATATGATATATCATTAATCAAAATAATAAAATATCTTTTATAAAAAATAAAATAATAAAAACTCCAATAAAATTGGAGTTTTTAGTGATAACCTCCTCTGGATGATATGCTGAGGGTTTGTGATTTTACTTCATCGGATTTTTAAACCTGGTATACTATTGGCTATGCTTCATTTAGTAAGGAGGAAGTGCTCATGACACTTACAATTTCAGTAGGTGAGGATATCAATGATTTTAATGCAATTATTGAAATTCCTATGAACGGGGGTGAAGTTAAGTATGAATACAATAAAGACTTTCGATTTTTGAGCGTTGACCGATTTATCCCGACAGTTATGCGTTATCCTTGTAATTATGGATTTGTACCAAATACTCTAGCGGAAGATGGTGACCCACTCGATGTCTTAGTAATGACACCAGTGCCCCTACAGCCTGGAACATTGATACGTGTACGAGCGGTAGGTTTGATGCGAATGGAAGATGAAGCTGGAGAAGATAGTAAAATTTTAACATTTCCTCTTGCTAAAGTCTGTAGAGAATATGAATCTATTCAATCTATTAAAGATGTATCCCCTGTCTTATTGGATATCATTGCTCATTTCTTCGAACACTATAAAGATTTGGAACCCACTACTAAATGGGCTAAAGTAAAAGGTTGGGATAATAAAGATGAGGCAGAAAAAGTATTTCAGGGGAGTATTAGACGTTTTGAAAAAGCTAATGGTTGAGGAGTAAGATGACCGATATAGTCCAACTTTTTTTTGAGCAACCATTCGATCCTGACTGGATACGGCCAACGTTAGATGAAGCTTATCGAATGGATGAAACTACTGCTATCAATCAATTATTAGAATTGATTGATTTTACCCCTGCCATTGAATGTACTGTGAGTCAATGGGCAGAAAGATTAGTCATCACTGTGCGGGAAAAAGAAAAAGAGCGGTGGGGCATTGAAGGCTTTATGATGCATTATGAGCTTTCTACCGAGGAACGAATTTTATTAATGTGTCTTGCAGAAGCTTTATTACGTGTCCCAGATAAACAAACTAAAAATTTATTAATTCGAGATAAATTGACTAGTGCGGAATGGAATAAATATGTGGGTGCAAGTGAATCAACTTTGGTGAATTTTGCTAGATGGGGATTAGTATTTTCAGGCAAAATATTAAAAAAAGAAAAAGACCGACAATTCAAAACTATTTGGAGTAATCTCATCCGTAAAAGTGGTGAACCTGTTATTCGTAAAGCGATCCGTGAAGCAATGAAATTAATGAGTGATCATTTTGTTTTAGGTTGTACTATTGAAGAAGCTATTAAACGTTCGAAGATCTCTTTAAAAGAGGGTTTTCGATATTCTTATGATATGTTGGGTGAAGTTGCACGAACACAGAGCGATGCTGATCGATATTATAATTCTTATTATCATGCTATTAGCATTTTAGGAAAAAGTCACGACATAAAAAACATTTATGAAGCACCGAGTATTTCAGTTAAATTATCTGCATTATATCCTCGCTATGATTTTAAAAAACGTGAAGAAGCAGTGCCTTTTTTAATTGAACGCGTAAAAGAATTAGCTTTGCGTGCAAAAGAACAAAAAATTGGCATGACTATTGATGCGGAAGAAGCTGATCGATTAGATATGTCCTTGGATATCTTCAAAGGATTATTTACAGATAATGCTTTTTCTGGATGGGAAGGTCTTGGCCTCGCTGTCCAAGCTTATCAAAAGCGCGCTTTTCCATTAATTGAGTGGTTAATTGAATTGAGTCGCCAACAAGAACGCCGTATTCCCATTCGGCTGGTGAAGGGGGCGTATTGGGATTCCGAAATAAAATTAACTCAAATGGAAGGATTGACCAATTACCCTGTTTTTACTCGGAAAGTGAATACAGATATTTCTTATATTGCTTGTGCAAAGAAAATGTTAAGCGCTCAAGATGCTCTTTATCCACAATTTGCCACTCATAACGCCTATTCAATTGCAGCGATTTTAACATTAATGGATTCTCGTTATGACGATTACCAATTTGAATTCCAAAATCTACAGGGTATGGGTAAAGCTTTACATCATTATATCGTTTCAAAATTAAATCTACCTTGCCGAATTTATGCGCCAGTAGGGTGTTATGAAGATTTGTTACCTTATCTTGTTCGGCGATTATTGGAAAATGGAGCTAATAGTTCCTTTGTCAATCGCATTGCAGATAAAACGATACCAATTTCTGACCTGATTGAAAGTCCAATTAAAAAAATTGGGAGGTTGGGAGTAATTCCTAATCCCAAGATTCCCTTGCCTAGAAATCTTTTTGCTAAAGCGCGATTAAATTCAATAGGAAAAGATCTAAGCAATTATGCAGAATTAAAATCTCTCGCTGAATCGATCCATAATGCACTACAAAAAATATGGCAAGCATCCCCATTCTTACGTGAGATTAAAAAGGGTAAACCTGTTTTTGATCCGGCTGATAATCGACGTCAGATTGGTGTGATTGAATTAGCAGATGAATTTGATGTAGAAAAAGCTATTATAATGGGGTCTTCAGCTTTTCCCTATTGGGATCAGAAAGGGGTGAATGCACGTGCTAATATTATACGAAAAATGGCGGACTTGTTGGAAGCACATCAACCTGAATTAATGGCCTTAGTTGTGCGTGAAGGGGGCCGGACTCTACAAAATGCTTTATCGGAAGTCCGTGAGGCTATTGATTTTTGTCGTTATTATGCAGAACAGGCTGAAAAACAGCTAAATGATACTGTGTTGCCGGGTTACACAGGAGAACACAATGTTCTGCGAATGCATGGTCGTGGTATTATCTTGTGTATTAGTCCCTGGAATTTTCCGGTAGCTATATTTACAGGACAAATTGCTGCAGCCTTAGTAACGGGAAATGCCGTAATTGCTAAGCCCTCGGGACGAACACCTTTAACAGCAGCTAAGGTTACTCATTTATTTCATGAAGCAGGTGTGCCTGTAGAAATTTTACAATTAATACCAGGTCCTGGAGGAACTGTAGGGGAAGCATTAATTAAAAATCTTAAAATTAGTGGAATTATATTTACTGGTTCTGACAATACCGCCCGTCATATTCAAAAAACATTAGCTAATCGACCTGGTCCCATCGTTCCTTTCGTGACAGAAACATCTGGTATTAATGCCATGATAGTGGATTCGACTGCACTATCCGAGCAATTAGTTCAAGATGTCATTGTTTCTGCTTTCGATAGTGCAGGTCAACGTTGTTCTGCTCTTCGAATTTTATATCTCCAGGATGATATTGCTGATAATGTAATAAAAATGTTAGCAGGTGCAATGGCTGAAATTAAAATAGGAGATCCTATGTTATTAACTACCGATGTGGGACCCGTTATTGATGCTAAAGCTCAAGTAACTTTACAAGAATATGCTGCTTTTATGCAAAAAAAATCGAAATTAATTTATAAAGTTAATTTACCCCTAGCAGCAACTCATGGAACATTTTTAGCTCCCCAAGCTTATGAATTATCTAATTTAAGCTTGATTAAAAGCGAAGTTTTTGGACCTATTTTACATGTTTTGCGATATCGTCGTCAGGACTTAGATAAGGTGATAGACGATATTAATGGTTTGGGATATGGGCTTACCTTTGGTATTCAGAGCCGTATTGATGAAACGATAGATTATATTCAACGTCGTATTAATGCAGGTAATATTTATGTCAATCGCAATATGATTGGGGCTGTTGTAGGTGTTCAACCTTTCGGGGGAAGCTGGTTATCTGGAACAGGGCCTAAAGCTGGTGGGCCGCATTATTTGCTTCGTTATTGTGTAGAAAGCACGTTGACAGTCAACACAACCGCTGCTGGTGGAAACGCCTCTTTGATGGCGATGGAAGATGAATAATAGTAAAGGTGAACTTCTTTAGGAAGTAAGGGGGGGGGGAAAGAGGCTAGGCTACAAAGTTGTCTTTAAAGTAAGCAAGTAAATTTAAATCTTAGCCTTTTTAAAACGTATCTCGCTAAAAAACTTGAAAGACAGTAAACTAAAAAGATAATAAATGAATCTATTTATTTTACTCCTCCTAAAAAATTACCCTTCCTAAGGGTCGGTCACTCTGCTTATTGGTTGAATCAACCGGTAAAAACGGCAACGTTATTAACTACGGAACAATATAAGTTGAATTATTCGATGGGGGTTATGAAT
>NZ_NSHJ01000152.1 GCF_002871095.1 Coxiella-like endosymbiont | reverse complement strand
ATCAAATAAAAATAGAACAAAATATTATAATTAAAAAATTTTTTCTTAGATTTCACTGATAATATTTTCAAAATTTTTTATGTATATTATTGGAATACATTTTTTATAAAAATATTAATTTTTTAAAATATTCATTTTTAAACTTTTTAGTGGTATTTTGTTATTCCCTAATTATTCAATAGTAGGGTCAGATATCTTGTTAGATAAAAGGAGGTATTTGAAATCTTTTTAATTCAAATGCTTTCTAAGTGGTGGTATATATATTTTTATGTACACAAGGTCAGTTATTATATATCTGTAACTTGGACAACTAAATCAACGGCATAACCAATCCCAGTATAACCTTGATTGATAATTATTTACTTGATTAAAAAATTTATCACTGCCTTAGTAATCTAATCATTATCTTAATATTTAAGATGAGTAATCATTTTAAACTTAATGTCTAGGGTGAATATTTTGACTTTGGTTGGGATAGTGGTGTTTTGATTTTTTAGAATATGCTGAAATATTAGAATATGCTGGAATATATCAAATATCCAGCCTTCTATAGAAAAGAAAGATTAAATGACTCAAAATAGTTACCAGATATTGGTTAGAATTTTTTAGAGCTATTTCCTTAATACTGTTTTTAATTATAATACTCGCTTAATACTCGCGTAATATAATTAGATTTTTTAGCATAGTTTTAACATAGTTAATATAGTTGGAGACTTGTTTACTTTAATTAAAAGCATTTTATAGGGAAGTGGAATTAACGTGTCGATCATTCATTTAAAAAGAATGACTGACAATTATATTGTTTCAGGTTGGGTTGTTTATTTCACTGTCTCACTTTTTTTTATTTTGCGAGTTCGTGGAGTATAATATCCTGGATTTATTAACAATCCTTAATTTAGGGGGGGAGCGCTTTTTAGATTGAGGCTACCTGTTGAGGCCTTCTATCATTCAATTAAATATCGAGGTAAAAAATAATTATTTCAGCTGCGGCATCTAGTGTATCTTGCATTTTTATCTTTGCAGCTTCAACATCGATTTAGTAAGCAGATCCATACAGAGTTCATGCCGTTTTATTAGTAAAATTGCTAACTCTTTTTGCTTATTAAGCAATCTTCTTTTAATTTTCCGATAGTTCAAGTTTTGTCAGATAGCTTCTTTACTTATTTAGTTTGAGCGTGGTGAGCGTCCTTATAATCTTCAAAGAAATGATTATGACACCCTTCTTGATCTTTTTGATAGATTCCCTAAAGTGGCGCGTGACCCTATTCATTGACTATTACTTATTTTTTTGCATCATGCTCTTGTTTATTGTTTAATTATTAATTAGTGAAAGATTTTCTTTGGGAGGGCAGGATAGGTTTTTTAAGAGTATCAAATGTTATATCCAAGGCTTCGGTCTTGGGTGAGTGTTATGGTGAACTGTAAAGAAAGAAACAGGTAGAATTTTTTAAATAATATCGATTTATAATATCTCATTAAAAAATTTCTGATTTTTTAATGAGGGTATGATCTAGAGAAACCTGTATTTATTTTAATTAGGAAGGGGGTGTGGTGGGGTAATAAAGTGGTAGTATAGTCTCTGAGATCTTCTTTGGTTAACTTTATAGGTTTATAAGCACTATTATAGGTGCTTTAATAGAGGTAGTAGGGAAGGTATACTCTCCGAAGATGAAGGATGCTTGTCAAATAGAATAAGACTTCGGCAAACACCTAGGAAAGTAAATTTTGTTATTGTGTAAAATACTTATAAATTTAATATTTAAATATTAAACTTATTTATCATTGTTAGGCTGATGAATTATTTAAGGAGACTTAAATTTATTATGAGTATACAGATTATTAGTGATTTTTTGAGTACTGTAAGTAATTTTTTATCTTTAGCTGGCACTGAAGAGGAGGGTATGGTTTCTATCTTAATGAGGGGGGGTATACAATTTCTATTTTCTGGATGAATAAAATAGCCATGTTGCATCAGGTTTTTAACTATGTGTTTTTATTTTCTTCTACTGATGACCCATTGATGTTGTTGATTATGTTACTTGCTTTTATATTAGGACTCGTTAAGGCATATTTATCTAAGGCAACCTTGTTAGATCTCTTATCAAGACAAACACATTCCAAATGAAAGAATCTTTAATTAGTGTTGATCATTCCCTTGATCTATCAAGGTCAGTTCCACATATCAATCGTTGGCAAGCTTGGGTGGTTTGTTTGTCAGCATCTCTTTTTTTCTTTTATGAATTTATTCAAATGAATATGTTTGATGCAATTAGCCTTCCATTAATGCAGGCTTTTCATATCCAAGCCACTCAATTAGGTCAATTGTCTTCTTTTTATTTTATCTCTAATGTTATTTTTCTTTTTCCAGCAGGGATGTTACTCGATCGATATTCCACCCGGAAGATCATTTTATTTTCACTCGGTGTGTGTATTTTAGGCATTACTTCTTTTGCGCTAACCACTTCATTATTTTCGGCTTGCATTTTTCGATTTTTGATGGGTATTGGAAGTGCGTTTTGCTTTTTAAGTGTCATACGCTTAGCTACACGTTGGTTTGCTGCTACACGATTGGCCCTAGTGACAGGAGTCATTGTGACTATGGCAATGTTAGGGGGAATAGCAGCACAAACACCTCTTACTTTATTATTAGAAGCATTAAATTGGCGAAAGGTTTTATTAATAGATGCGGCTTTTGGTTTTTTAATTTTTTTGATTATTGCAAGTCTTGTGAAAGATTTTCCTTATTATTATCTCGAACACCATCGTGTGGAACGTCAGAAAATTAATGAAATGGGTTATTGGAAAAGTATGGGTTTAGCTTTTTTAAAATTACAAAATTGGCTCGGTGGAATATATACTTGTTTAATGAATTTACCTTTATGTTTGTTGGGAGGTATTTGGGGGATATTATATTTGAGTGATGCGCATCACATTCCTAAAATTGAAGCTACTTATATTACAAGTATGTTATTTATGGGAACTGTAGTGGGTGGACCTCTAGTAGGCTTTTTATCTGATAAAATTGGTTTCCGAAGATTACCGATGTTAGTAGGTGCTATTTTATCGTTAGCCTTAGTTATAGTAATTATAGAAATCCCCCATTTGTCATTCTTTTCTTTGTTAGTACTATTTTTAGCCATGGGTTTAACTACTAGTAGTCAAATTATCGGATATCCTATAGTCGCTGAAAATAGTATTCCTGTAATAACAGCTATGTCAGTCAGTGTTGTTAATATTACTACTATGGGTGGACAAGCGATCTTCCAACCCTTATTTGGCCATCTTATGGATTTACATACGATTTATTTTCATCATTCAATGGGTGGTTACGTGGCTTCAGATTTTTGTTGGGCTATGTTGATTTTACCTCTTGGATTTTTAATTGCTTTGGGTGCTGCTTTTTGTTTACGAGAAACCTCTTGTCGTTCTTCCAATGAATAAAGTAAAATTCAAATAATGACTAGAATAGAATGCCTTTTATTTGTATTTTTAATTTGATAGTACTAATAAGTTAATAATAGTAATAAGAAGTTGCATAGATAGTTTATTGTATAGAGTACTATACTATAATAATTTTAATAAATTCATAGTTTTTCTATTTAGTTTATAGAGCGCTTATGTATATTACAGATTACTATAAAGTACTCTCGATAAGCTCGTTTCCAATGCTGTATTCGCTGTGTAGCAGCACTACGTAATGAATAACTTTAATTTGCTTGCTCTTATGTTAAATTTTTTCGATTTGTTTATATCCGTTATATCCTTTATTTTATTTTTATTGTTATTAAAAAAAGTGACGTAAGGTTTAGCCTAAACCCTTAGAGGTTTGGGATACCCCCCTTAGACGTTTGGGATACGTATAGAAGGAACATAAATCAGTAGATTTTTAGTTTTATTAAGAATTGATAAAAAAACTTTAACTCTGTCTTTGATAAATTTTATTTTTTTTTAAAAAATCAATGGTGTTTAGATTAATTACTAGTATTTTTATTTGTTTTATTAGAGATCGTCGGAGTTCTAATCAATGGCATAGGAAAATCCAGTTATTTTCCCTTATTCTCTAAAGTGTTTCAATATATCCTGGTTTTTATCTGTGTTTATTACTTACTATTGTAATTTTTTTATTTAAAGGAGTAGTTAAAATATCTAATTCTTTTCAAAAAAACATTTATAAATAAGTTAGCATATTGTTTTATTTGATTATGGGCTTCTATAAGATGACTGCTGATTTTTAATAATTTAATAACAGTAATTTTACTACTCAATAATTTTATTATTTATTCAATATTAATTATAAATTAAGGCTTATCTAGATATCAATGATTAAATATATCTTTTTCTGTTAATAATTATCGTTCCTCTATATGGGAATTTTAGGCTACTCAAGAAATAGCTTTATTCCTAGAGATAAAGATTTTTTTTATGTTTTGCTTTAGATCTGTTCTTTATACCCATCTC
>NZ_NSHJ01000151.1 GCF_002871095.1 Coxiella-like endosymbiont | reverse complement strand
ATTTAAAAGATTAACCTTATTTAATAACACAGTTTATAGCCATATATTATTCTCAAACTCTTTTTTTTCTATGAGGCGGGAATTAGTATTATAAAGCTTTCTTTTCATACAATCTAAGAAATTCTAATATTTTATAATATACCCCCTATTGACTACGTAAGATAATTTTTTATCGCCTTAATTTAAATGTAGGTTTATGGTTTTATGCTAAGCTAACATTGGCCTCTACTCTAGGAGGGATTTCTTAATTGATTGTAGATATTTTTTTAAGTGGAATACTCGTTAGTTTGTTATTGATTTTCATCTACCAATTTTTAATGAGGTTACCTAATAAGGTCCTCTAAAAGGACTAAGAGAATCAGATTAAGTAAGATTATCTTGTATTGAAAGTTGCTCATTATTTTTATAACGTGCAAATCCACGAGTGGAGCTATTCATCATAAACAACAATGGATTAATCTCTGGCGTTTGAATGGCTAATTTTTTTAACTCAATTTGGATATCTTCTAATTTCAGTTTAGTACGGTAAATTAGCTGATATGCTAATTTTAACGACTGGATTGTCTTAGAATTAAAACCATGGCGCCGCAAGCCAACTAAATTCAACGCTGTGGGAATACCAGGATTTCCAGTAACAAGCATGTAAGGCAAAATATCTTGATAAACTTTTGCCGCACGCCCTAAAAAACAATACGCACCAATCCGACAAAACTGGTGAACCCCAGAAAAAGCACTTAAATTTGCATAATCACCTACTTCAACATGCCCTGCAATTGAAGCAGTATTAGCAAAAATAACATGACTTCCTACACGACAATCATGGGCTACATGAGAATAAGCCATCAAATAATTATTATGACCAATGGAGGTCACACCATGACCTTCATAGGTCCCGCGATTAATAGTTACAAATTCACGAATGACATTATTATTTCCAATCTCTAGCCAAGTTTCTTGATTTTTATATCCGATGTGTTGAGGATTAGAACCAATAGAGGCATACGAATAAATTTTATTATTTTTTCCTATGGCCGTATTTTTTCCAATCATAACATGAGCATCGATTTGGGTATCATCCCCAATTACAGTATTTTCACCAATGGAAGTCCAAGGACCAATAGTTACATCAGAACCAATTGTGGCGCTAGGATGAATAAGTGTTTGTTCGTCAATCACTTTTTTTATCTCTTATTGTCATAAATTCAGCTTTACAGGCAAGCTGTCCTTCAACCTTAGCTTCTCCCTCAAATTTCCATAAACGTTTTGATTTAAGTACTTTGACTTCTAAAACTAATTGGTCACCCGGTTCAACGACGCGCTTAAATCGCGCATTATCTACACCAGCAAAAAAATAAATATCCTCATGGTATTCAGGTAAATCAAGGGATTTAACAATTAAAATTCCCGCTGCTTGTGCTAAAGACTCAATAATCAAAACCCCTGGCATTACCGGACGAACAGGAAAATGTCCCATAAAGAAAGGTTCATTGGCCGTGATATTTTTAATTGCCACCAAGGACTTATACTTTTCCATTGCTATCACCCGATCAACCAATAAAAAAGGATATCGATGGGGGATACATTTTTTAATCTCATTAGTTTTTATCACGCTCATCGTACAACCTTTTAAATCGTTTTAATCATTTTTCAAATTTGTTAAGTCACTAACACGTAATAACACTTTTGTGCCATTTATGTGACTGGATTGCATTCCTATGTCTAAGGCATATACACTGAGCTTAATAATGAATTTTTGGATCATATTAATATCCCCCACATAAATAACGACGTTATTATAAATATTGATAAGGCTGGGCTATTAAGCCTACCACAACCCAGCTAACATCAATGATGCATTGGCATCCGTCCAATAATAGTATTTCTTAACGTGATACTACTCAGTACAGCTATCAACTGCTATATGATTTTTTATATGTGAAAATTATGGCCGATTATGTTAAATTAATTAATTTAATTTTATTTGCAATGATCCTATCTTCAAGTGCTCCTTGATCAATTGTCGTTTAGCTCCAATTTTTAAATCGTCTTTAATAATTACTGGTCCTGCTTAAGAAATGTTAATTTTATTGGATCTTGTCTATTATTATATCTTGATCTAAAGTCTTGAACTAAAGCAAACCTATCTGAACCAATAATCACACCATTAAGAAGAATATTTCGATCACTAACAATGCTGTAATAATATAAAGTTTTTTGATTATACAAAAAATAATCTGCACTTAGTTGACTACAGTAATCAATACTCCTTCCTGCTCCGATAATAGTTCGGGCATCAATTAGCACTTCATCTTCTATGATAACATAAGCCTCAATGTACACGATACACGGTGAAATTAATTTGACAATTCTTTCCGGTAACAGCAATAGAATTAATACCTAGGTTGGGTCTTAATTTAAGTAATAATAAACCTAATAATTTTATACAGTCTAACTTAAGGTCTGCTCTTATAATTAAGGACGTTTATAAAATAGTTTTTGCTGATTTTTTATTTCATAAAAACGCCAAAGCTTGTATTTTTGTTGAATATTTTTGATTTTTGTAATTTAAAAGGAAACTTATTTATTTAACTTAAGCTTCGTTACAATTACAGAGATATTATAAATGTTACAATTGAAAGAGTCTATAATCGTGACACTGATAGCGTTTGCTCATTCCTTAAATTGTAATATACAGTTAGTTTAAAACTAATCATAAATTCATTCACACTAATCGCAAAGTTACAAAGTATTTCAATTAAAAAACCTCACATCTGAAGTGATATCTTTACTATCTCTCACATAAAGTACGCTCTTTTTTGATAAAATTAAATTCACTGTCTCATTTTCAAGAAGAGCACTTACAGCGCCTAAAATTTTTATAAATTTATATATAACTTTGTTCTAGGTATTATATAATCCTTGATGAACATTAATTTGTGCTTACTACAGTTCCTTTTTGATTAATGTTATTTTTTAGATCTTGCTATTCTTTTTCACTTATCACTGTTTCATAAGGTTAAAATTTTTTAGTATTTTCTCATAAGAAATTATTTAAATTAATAATTCTTTTGCGTTGTGATGAAAATTCTTTTTCAAGTTAACTATTGATCATTGATTTTTTTAACCTATAAGTGGTGATTCTTGAAAAATTTTCTAAATATCTACTCTCTCCAGTGTTTACCAAAAATAACTTAATAACTTCTTACTTCACTCATTAACATTAATAAACAAGTGACTACAAATAAAGGTTTCGTTATAACCTTCTCCTTAAAATTAAGGTAATGCTAATTATAGTTCAGATTCGTATATCAGCCAAGCTCCGCTCTAATTTTCCTCTGATCAGCTTACCACAAAAGTAAATTGAAATGCTTGAAAATTATCCCCTACTCGACGATTCAAGGGAAAAGCTAAAGTAAAATCAATTGGCGCAAAAGACGTGTACCATTCTACAGCAAAACCCAACGAGGGACGTAAATTTTTAATAGAAAATTTATCATCTTGGATAATTTGCGGGCGAATATTTGCCTCAGGATCAGAAGCACCACCCCGTGCTGGAATTGCAATATCTCCTGGAAATCGGGGTACCTGAAAAACATTACCTGCATCAAATACAATGGCAGTACGAACCTTTTGATTCAATTGCGGCAAAATTAAATGCACTCCAAAAATAGTTTCTAAATTACCACCAATAGCGCTAAAATCACTACCGAGTGGATAACGATTCTTTGGACCCAATGAATTTGGAGCAAAAGCAGGAATAGAACCAATTCCTCCAGAAAAAAAGTTTTTGAAAAAGGGCAACCGATTATGATAGAATTTTTCTCCATAACCAAAAGTTGTTAATACATTTAAAATAAATTTATGCCCCAAGGGTTGATAATATTTTACTGAATAAGTTGCCAAATAATAATTTAAACTGGATTTAAAAAGAGGAACACCTACTTCCAAGTCTAATCCTCTATAAAAACCTTTAGTTGGGAAAATAGCACGATCAAGGCCATTGTAGACCCACTCTGCTATCAATTTAAATTCATTATAGTTGACATTGGTATTTTGCACACCGTTAGTGGTTCCCAAAAAAGCCAGCATACTCGGTGCAGCGTTAGGGATATCAACATGACTGATAGTGATGTCTTCTAATCCGTAACCAAACATAATTGAATTACGTTCCGAAACAAAATACCCATAGGTGACATCAGCTCCATAACCATTCTCTAAATAAGAAGTAAGGTTAAATTTCGCATCTGGTTTAATACGAGAATAATAAATCAAGAAGCCTCGCTGTAACCCCCCCGTCGTATAATAAGGATTTTTATAATTAATGGAATAATTTTTTTGATATTGACTATTTTGAAATCCAATTGAAAGATACTTCCCTGTTCCCATAAAATTAGGTTCCGATATACTGGAACCATACAAAAAACCATAAACATCTGAATAACCACCTTGAATACTAGCTCTCCCTGCTGGAACTTCTTGCACATGATAATAT
>NZ_NSHJ01000150.1 GCF_002871095.1 Coxiella-like endosymbiont | reverse complement strand
CAATTACCTATAGATTATATTAAAAGTGTATTAATCTTAATTAATAAAAGATTAGAGGATTATTTGCACGTAAATAATATTCGTCAGGCATTATATAGTTCTTACATTTAATATTAGGGTATGATAATAAATCAGTATTTTTCTAATAAAAAATATTGTTGTAAAAAAGTCAGTATGTTGATTGTTCGGTCATCAGTAATACACCTTTATAAGGTGTAAGTATATTATCAACTTAAATATGAAAGAAATGATAGAGAGACATATAGAGATGTATTTTATTCTATGTGATTAGAGGTTATTTAGAGTAAAATATGAGTATACTTTTAATTTTAGAAGAGAACTGTTGTAGTTTAAAAAACTATTGAACGCTAGATGAAAAAGTATATGGATAGCAAAGCAAGTACGCCAACTTTATTGAATTTTGTGAAAATAAAAAATGTAATGTAATTGATTCATTTTATGGTGGCCAGAGGCAGAATTGAACTGCCGACACAAGGATTTTCAGTCCTCTGCTCTACCAACTGAGCTATCTGGCCGGTTAAAGGTTCTCTTTCTCTTATGCTGCTTGAGGTCAACTTTAAAGTCAATATTATTTCTTAATTTCAAGTTTATAATGAATTTAATCCTTAAAAATCTCCATTCATTTCCATTACGGGAAGACCCTTAATCTTAAAATTTTATATTAGCTTTACCCGTTAAATGGCACACGTAGCTATAACGAATAAATATCAGTGTTGTGTTGTTGTTTAATATTTCAGGGGCTTGTTTCCATTATTTTGAGGGGAATCAGGAAGACGATCTTTTCGATAATCATTTGTTCCAAAAAATTCCAAAGAAAATTCTTATCATGTCAACAAAAATAGTTAAGTTTCTTCAGTGAGCTAACTTGACAGTTTTTTACTTTCCATTCCAAAGAGGAATTTTTCCATCTCTTGTTCTAGGAAATGACGAGCTTTGGGGTCAATGAGAGTTAGGTGATATTCATTAATTAACATAGTCTGATGAGAAAGCCAGTTTTCCCAAGCTTGTACAGAAATTTTTTCGTAAATACGTTGTCCTAATTCACCTGGATAAGGTTGATAATTTAGCGCATCAGCTTCTTTATTTAGTTTTTGGCAGAAAATACGTCGAGTACTCATATTATTTATTGTATTGTGCGTTTAATTGTTTCAGTAATCGTGATACCGGTGCAGAAACTCCTCCCGGTAAAGGAGACCCTTCTTTATACCAGATTTGAAATCTATCTTCTATAATTTGTACAGATTTCATACTAAGCTTTAGTAAAATTGGTTGAATTTCTAGTTTAAAGTGGCTAAATTTATGAACGAAAGACTTCCATCGTTCGAGTTTGATTGTATCGTTGATATTAAATTTTCTCCGATACCAATTTTTGATATTTGTCTCTATAGGACATTCTGGAAAACTCCATAATCCGCCCCATATTCCTACAGGAGGTCGTTTTTCCAGTAGAATATGGCCTTTGGTATTTTGTAATAAAACTAAATAGATGCTTTTAGATAATTGATTGATTTTAGATGTCTTGACAGGAAATTCAGTTTGACGATCTTGTTGATTAGCAAAACAGTTTTTTTTAACAGGACATAAAACGCACTTAGGTTTTGTACGGGTACATATCATAGAACCAATATCCATCATTGCTTGATTATAATTCCAACATTCTCTCCGAGGAGTGTATTTTTTTGCTAAATCCCATAATAAATTGATCCCATCTGATTGATTAATCGGGGCAGTCAGAGCATGATAACGAGCTAAGATACGCTTTACATTACCATCTAAAATTACTGCATATCGATGCATTCCCAATGATAAAATGGCGCCGGCCGTTGATTGGCCAATGCCAGGTAATAAAGTCAAATTTTCTACTGCATTAGGAAATTGACCCTGATATTTTTTGTGAATAATTTGTGCGGTACGATGAAGATTACGGGCACGGGCGTAGTAACCTAGACCTGACCAATAAAAAAAAACTTCATCAATATTTGCTAAGGCTAAAGTTATAAGAGTTGGGAATCGATCTATAAAACGTTTAAAGTAAGGGATTACTGTCTTAACTTGTGTTTGTTGCAGCATAATCTCAGAAACCCAGACTCGATAAGGAGTAATATCCTTTTGCCAAGGAAGATTGTGTCGGCCAAATCGTTTAAACCAAAGTAATACAGCCCGTGAAAATTCTTGAGAATTCATTCCTATAAATTTTTAATAAATTTCTATAAATTTAATTTCTTATTACTTTTATCTTCATATATCTTCATATTTATTTATTTTCTATTATTTATTTTCTTCTATACATTTTTTAAATTTAATACATCAGCGGGTGATGGGAATTGAACCCACATTCTAAGCTTGGGAAGCTTATGTTTTACCATTGAACTACACCCGCATAAAACTATACTTTTTATTTAATTATTTTTGTTGTAGTTAGGGAACTCGCATTAAATTTAAGTTACCTGTTAAGTAAAATGCTACCAAACTCAAAATTAAAAATCTAGTTTCATGAATGATAAAGCTATCAAGAAAGAACAACCTATCTTACTTTAGAATCAAAATTGTTATTGAAATTTTATGGCCAATGTATGAGATTATTTTTTCTACACACTACTTAATTAAATTAATTAAAATTTTTTCAGAAGTAGTGAGATAAGAATAAAAATTAGTTTGTAAAAAACAATCTTTATTACTCATGACTAAAATAAATGTCAAGCTGTATTATCTTGAAATAAAGCAGGGATATATCGAGCGGGTATCGATCACTCTGATAGTAAGCTTAAAATCAGAAGGTATTCAAAATGTTTTTATCATCTGCTCAAAAACTTAAAAAAGTAATTAATTACGATTGCCTTAGGGAACTTGGATGATTATTTCATATAAATGATTGCTGTTGTAAGAGATTTTTAAAATATATAGCAAACCTCACAAGGAGCATAGGAAAATTTTTAATCTCAAGAGATCCTGCAGTAACGTTAGTAAACTAAATTTGAAATATGTGAAACATGATTAATATAACATTTGGGATTTGGCTTTTTAAAATAATGAACTATTTTTTAGAAATAAAGGTCAAATTGTGCCATTACAACGTTATTGCTTTTACTGAAATCATCAGTAATACCTGAGAAAGGGTAGATTGAATGAATTCTAATAGTAGTTGAGTTTCTCGAGTAATTCACATCGTGTCGATATTCCAAAGCAAAATTTGTATCCCTCCAAATATTAACATTATAGAAAATACTATAGCGCTCTTGAGGTAGGCCTAGAGCTAAAGATTGGCCGGTATGATCGTACCCAATCCCAAGAGAACTAACCTTTGAAGCTATATGAAAGGTGTAGTTTGCTTCGGTGTGAAAAGCAGTAGGTCGGCAAATAATGCTTTGGTTGGCAAACCTAATATCATTAGAAATATCAAAACTCCTTAAAGCTCCTACATATTCCGCAATGAAAACCATAGTGTTAATTGAAAAACTTCCGTAAAAATTAATTGCTTGAATGTTATGATCCAAGATTTTATTATGCAAAAATACTGTGGATTGCATTCCTTCTGAATCTGCGAGATTAGAAATCAAGCTTGCTCCTACTTCACCACTTACCTGCCCCCCATTATTAAATTCATAACCAATATCCATCCCCCATTGATTGTTTTGATTACTAGAAGACAGATTATTAGTTAGTTCTTGATAACCATATATTTCAGCATGCACAGTGTTCTTATTAGTTTGGTACCCAACTGTCACAGCGCGAGCACGGGTTCGTCCGAGTCCTAAAGTTACCGGAGAGCTAATCATTAAACTATTATACCGACCAAACGGTACGTACACTTGACCAATACTTATATAAAAAGGAAATCGACTTAGATTTCCTATTGTAAGAAAAGCACGATTTATAAATACATCTGATCCGTCCACTAACTCATTGGGATCATAATCTAAGGATATATAACCAGAGACCCATAAATTTTTTTGAAGATAGGTATCTAATTCTGCGCCACTAAAGTTGATATTTACTGTTCTTGATCCTGAGTAAGTGCTCTTATAACCTACCTGGCCTTCTAATTTTCCACTAAAGGTTATCTGTGGGAGTGGAAAAGTTGGGATTCCCATCCCACTACATTTCTCTGCTAATTGATACTGATTAAGAAGTATCCAAGCATCTTCTCGAATGGTTGGAGTATTGATGATAAGTGTTGATA
Organism: Coxiella-like endosymbiont; assembly: GCF_002871095.1. Lineage (GTDB taxonomy): Bacteria > Pseudomonadota > Gammaproteobacteria > Coxiellales > Coxiellaceae > Coxiella. The sequence continues at coordinate 362 of NZ_NSHJ01000150.1, read as the reverse complement.
CATTAAAAGCCTCTTGAGTATTGAGATAAGGGCCTATCCCTACATGAGAAATATGATAGATAGATGTACCATTTGGGCAGATACACTTTTGATAATAGTATCTATAAGTAAGTTTATTCTGAGATTGTTTTTTTTGTATTTTAAATTGATTGATTTGTTTCTGGAAATACTCAATTCGTTTGTTGATTTGTTGATTGGTAGCTGCGAACAAAGGATTTAAAACAGTAGTAACACAAAAACTTACTATTGAAACTAAAAATTTAGATAACATTAGCTCTTTCCTCTCTTGTCATTAAAGGTCAGGTGAAGAACAGTCTTGTTACGAGGCACCATATCACTATATCCTGTATAATGGTATATAC
>NZ_NSHJ01000149.1 GCF_002871095.1 Coxiella-like endosymbiont | reverse complement strand
TTAAATGCTTTACATCATTAGAAGAGTAGTCTTATTTAAGATCTAGATTTGATTTTAATTTAATAACAGAATAGGCTTAAAAAATTTGGTAAATAAATAATTTACCAGCTCTTAATTAGGCAGTTGATCTTTAAATAAAGATTCTTTAAATAAAGATAAAATATATCTATCCGAAAATTTAAAATTAAAGTATATTATGATAAGAATATAATAAAATAAAATTTAATTTTGCAAGATTCTGTGCTAGCTTATTATATATAGTTTGATTTTAAAATTTACTAAAATAAAAATAATCTGAAAAATTTAGGAGGTTTTTGAATAAAAAAAGCTTAATTAATATTATTATTATATTAATAATAATAGAAAATTAAGTAATATGCAAATGGAAAATTCAAATACCCATCAAATAAATCCCGCAAGCTAAATTAGCACTAAAATAGCTATCTTAATTTTAGTATCCTTTTCAAGGAAGGAATTCCCTAATTTAAAATTATATAGGATGTTCCCCCCCCTCTCTTTCATCCTGTAAATCCTGAGATTAAGATATCTAATTTTAGGAAAATCAATCTCTTTACGCTATGAGACTTTTCTAAGAAAAGCAAAAAACATAAAAGAAGGGGGGGTACTGTTTGTGTGGTGTGCAGTAGCTAAAAGCACTAGGGGCGTTAATATTAAGATGAATATATGTTGTTATATGCGACTCCACCTGAACGAAAGTACTGAAAAGTACTGATATAGTATGTAAGATTAAGGTAGATAGTAATAGTATAAAATAAGATAGGTAGGAGGTTTGTTGCCAAAAGTTACAGATAATACAGTGATCCTATACTAGCTCCATTCCTTCTATTTAGCTTATCAAAAATGAATATTCTAAAAGAGGAAGGGAGGGATCTCCTAAAGATTAGACTTTCTTTCAAAAATTCAATAGGTGGTGTTTTGTATGTGCTATTCGCTATTTTCTTGTCAGAAAGGTCTCTATAAAAAGGGGTATAGACTAGGGGGGGTTACTAACTTGTTGTGGAACAAAGATCGTAGAGTCAAACATTCAAACATTATTCTTACTTGTAGTATAACCTTTAGTTACATTTTAATTAATGATCGAGTGAAAATTATGTAAAATTTTTCATTAGTTCCTGAATTCACGGAAAAATATAGAACAAATAGCTGTGATTATGAGCAGCTTGGAAAATTAGGTGCTCTGGCTTGGAGAGCGGTATCTCAATCTTTTTCCTTCTCAGTATTTTCCCAGAAGAGACGACTACGTACCTGCTTTAATTTTAATATAGTTTGTAAAAAATCTGAAAAGCTTCTCCTTAAGAAGGAGGAGATGTACTTATGGAGATGAATGATTACCTATTCCTAAAAACCTTTTGTAGGCAGGAAGACCCTGTTAAAATAGATAATAAAATATTTTTCTTGGTTTAATGAAATTTTTTACCGTATTAGTTACTGAAGGTTTCTAGTAACTTTTGATAAAGATCCAATAAATGTTTCATAATTTCTATGCTAAATAAAAGCTTATTGATATGAGATTTTTGAAAAAGTACTGTTGTATTTTTATTTAATCACGTTAAGTTAAACAGTAAGAGTTAAAATAAAAAACTCATTTTAAAAATTTAAGATTTAAATAAAACAGTTTAAAAAAACAGTGCAAAAGCTTGAAAAAATATATATTATCGCATAATATTTTCTTGCAAAATTTGCTTATCCTAATCTACACACCTTCAAACGACAGAGATTGAAGGTTATACAATCTTCAGCAAAAAGTTTGGTCAATAAAAGAAGAATCAAACAATGAAGCAAGGCTACAAAAAGCATGAGAAACCTTCAGCGAAATCGAAATTGAGCTTTCAAAAAGCTTGATCATAGCACACAGATCCTTTCTAGAAAAGGATTTTACTGCATCATCCTATAAGTTACCTAATCCAACAAAGTGGAAAGATCAAAAAAACAAAATCCGAAAAAGTTTATATAATCAATAAAAAATAGAGAAAAAACTTACTTTTATTTAAAAGTTTAGTTAAAAAAGTTTAGTTAAAAACTTGCGTTTCACACTAGTTACTCTAGGGTCGAAGAAATAGTGGTAATTATTTTTGTAATCTAAGGTAATTTATAATGAAAGAGCATCAATAGTGTGATCATTAAATTTAACGGTTAAACTATTCATACTTTTTCGAAAAATGTTTACTGTATTTAATAATGAGTACTCTTTAATAATGAGTACTCTAATTTTAGTTAATTTATGACTTTTAAAATTAAACAAATCAGCAAGGTTGAAAGGTCAAATATTCTTATTTCTACTGTAATAATGGGCAGATGATGAGGTAGTAGTGTGTGTTTTTTTGGGTGGTGGATTCCCTAAATTCCTATAAATTTCTAATATAAATTTCTAATTAGTTAATGAAGATTAATCAAGATTCGTTGACATTGATTGTGGTAAGGATTCAAAAAATATAATTTGGCCTTAATAACTTGAGAAACGTCTTATTGCAGTATAAGCTTAAATAAGTAGCATAATTTTCTTATGATAGGTATAAGAGTATTTAAACTTTTCGAAAAGCTATAAGAATCCCTAAATTTATGGTTACAGCTTTTGCTTATCTAAGTCTAAGCAGATGGTCTAAGCAGATGAAAGTATATATGTAGGATTTGTTATGTTCACAAGTAAATAATTTTCCTTTGAAGGTATTCGTCAATGCAGGAAATATTAAATCAGTTATATACCGATATTGAAAATTTAAAAAAATTGGGGCTTTATAAAACAGAACAGATTATCACTTCTCCTCAAAATACCAATCTTACTGTGAGATCACAGTATGTTCTTAATTTTTGTTCCAATAATTATTTAGGATTAGCGGACCATTTTCGGTTAATTAAGGTGGGACAGAAAGCTTTGGAACAATATGGTTTTGGTATGGCATCAGTTCGGTTTATTTGTGGAACGCACAATATTCATAAAAAACTAGAAAAAAATATCAGTCACTTTTTAGGCATGGAGGATACGATTCTTTATTCTTCTTGTTTTGATGCAAACGGAGGATTATTTGAAACATTATTAGGACCGGAAGATGGCATTATTAGTGACGAATTGAATCACGCTAGTATTATTGATGGAATTCGATTGTGTAAAGCACAATGCTATCGTTATAAAAATAACGACATGAAGGATTTGGAAATGAAACTTCGAGAAGCTAACGAAAAAGGTGTGCGTTATAAATTAATTGCGACTGATGGGGTTTTTTCAATGGATGGTATTATTGCTAATTTAAAATGCATTTGTGAGTTAGCTCATAAATATAATGCATACGTTATGGTAGATGATTCGCACGCGGTAGGTCTTATTGGTGAAAATGGTCGTGGAACACCAGAATATTGTGGTGTAATGAATCAAGTTGATATTCTCACAGGTACACTAGGAAAAGCATTAGGGGGCGCATCTGGCGGCTATACTTCTGGTCGCAAAGAAATTATTGAATACTTACGTATTCGTTCTCGACCATATTTGTTTTCTAATTCCGTAGCGCCGGTTATTGTTGCCACTTCATTAGAAGTGCTTGAGTTATTAAAAACAGAAGGTAAACGATTACGCCAACAATTGCAACAAAATAGTCAGTATTTTCGCTCAAAGATAGAAAAACTTGGCTTTCAATTAGTTCCTGGTAATCACCCTATTATTCCTGTTATGCTTGGTGATGCAGAATTAGCGAATAACATGGCCGATCAATTGTTTAAAGAAGGTATTTATGTCATTGCATTTTCCTATCCTGTTGTGCCAATGAATAAAGCTCGTATTCGTGTCCAAATATCGGCGATTCATATTAAAGAACAGCTTGATCGAGCGATTAATGCATTTGAGCGTGTAGGAAAAAAAATAGGGGTTATTTAAAACTTATGCAAACCCTTTCTAAACTTAAATCACAACCTGGTATTTGGCTATCAGAAGTCCCAACTCCCACACCTAAGTATCATGAAGTATTAATTAAAATTAAAAAAACGGCGATTTGCGGAACTGATTTACATATTTATAAGTGGGATGAATGGGCACAAAAAAGCATACCAATTCCTATGCATGTAGGCCATGAATTTGTGGGTGAAATTATTGCAATGGATCAGGATATAAAAGAATTTAATATTGGAGACCGAGTATCAGGAGAAGGGCATATCACCTGCGATTATTGCCGCAATTGTCGCGCGGGTAAAAGACATCTCTGCCATAATACCCTTGGAGTAGGGGTGAATCGTCCTGGTGCTTTTGCAGATTATTTAGTCATTCCTTCTCAGAATGTTTATAAAATTCCTCCTACGATTAGTGATAATATTGCGGCTATTTTAGATCCTTTTGGTAATGCCGCACATGCTGCGTTCGAATTTGACTTAGTAGGGGAAGACGTCCTCATTACGGGAGCAGGACCGGTAGGTTTAATGGCAGCGGCTATTGCACGTCACGTCGGTGCTCGGTATGTAGTTATTACGGATGTTAATGAATACCGATTAAGATTAGCCAAAAAAATTGGAGTAACTTTAGCAGTAAATCCCACAAGTACGTCACTAATGAAAGTTATGAAAAACTTAGGTATGAAAGAAGGTTTTGATGTTGGTTTAGAAATGTCAGGCAACTCAGGAGCTTTTTGCAGTATGTTAAGCGTTATGAACAATGGGGGAAAAATTGCCTTTTTGGGAATTCCAGCCTCATCTTTTGCTATCGATTGGAATTTAGTAGTTTTTAAGAGTTTAACGATAAAAGGAATTTATGGCCGACGGATGTTCGAAACATGGTATAAAATGATTAATATTTTGCATACTGGACTCGATCTTTCACCTGTGATTACTCATGAATTTCTTTTGAAAGACTTTCAACAAGCTTTTGATGTGATGTTATCGGGTAAAGCTGGAAAAGTAATTCTGAATTGGGTTTAATTATTCTAATTTTAGAGGTAAAAACTGTTATTGTTCTGCTAGTAAATTAAGTGTGAGTAAAGAGATATTCTTAAAGCTATTTGTGCAATATATACTCTTCATACTATACTATTACTTTCTTTTTTAGTCTTCTAGCAATTGGTGTATTTTTCAATATCAGAGGAATTTTTTTAGTTTTTTCTAAAAGTGTAGACAAAAATGTTACTCTCATTAATTACTCTTTTTATTGATATTTATAGAGATCTGATTATACCCTATTCTTCACAAGAAAAATTGAACAGATACAGCCTTGTAATCTTTAACGCTCTTTTAATTATTTAGGTAAAAGTATTTGATGGTAAAATCCTTATTCAATTATTAATCTGGAGTTAAGTGATGCCTTTATTTGATATTCTTTCTGAATTCAAGAAACATGAAGTGAGTAATCTGATAAATCAGGATAACCAAGAGCTCATCCTACGTGATTTAATTTTAAAGAATCCGTAGTAATTTTTTATGAAAAGAACAGCATCATTTTTCGAGCAAAAATAGATTTTTAACTTAACCAAATGATTCATATATTGCAAAATAAATTTTTAAATAGCAAATCAATGTAGGATATATGAAACTTGAAAAATCGCTCATTCAATACAAAAGTGCACAACAAGTAATTACTCTTCTAATAAGAAGGATGGAGCAAACAGCAGAAAAAAATTATTAAGTTCATTAGATATTAATGACTAAGGATAGAAAGCTACTTATCTAAGGTAAAAAAGTATGCATTACGAGTAAGAATGGGATGATTTATAATCTCTAATCAGTTTATTTTGTAAACAAAATGTTAGTGTTCTTTGCTAATTCAATCACTTCCACGACTCAAAGTAGTCAAGTACTCTGTTAAGTCTCTAAGTATTGTATTTTTTATTTTCTAATCTTTCTTTTAAAAAAAACACTACCAGCTCCTGTTTAGGAGTAAAGGATAGGTTAAACTCCTGGTTCTATGGATAAAGGAGAGGGGAGAATTTTTTGAAAACTCCCCCACCCAATAAAACTTATCCTTTTTCTATACTTTTTCAAAAAGTAGACTATATACTCTACTAAAGTATCTACTAATAGAGTAGATACGTTGTAAAAAAAATACTATACTTTATAAAAAAGTATAATTTAAAAATAAATTTAGAAATATTTTGGTATTTTGAGCCCTAACTATCATTCCTCTTGATTCAAGAGGCGAAATGTTCATTTAAATCTGGTATTAAACTTGGATTTAGAGTGAAGGATGTATTATTTTACTCATCACTATCAATATAGAAAAACGTTCGCTTTTAGTTGCTCACTTTCAGTGAGAAGAAATTGATAAAAATAGAGTCTGCTTAGCTAGCTATCAGCTAGTAAGCCGGTGAGTTCAACAGATATTGATTGGGGATGTGATTGCAGTGGAGTTGAATCGTCATGCCTGGATTTTAGTGCTTCCGATTTTGCGAGAGTATCTAGTAGGACTCGGATAGATAATAATGCTGATAAGAGAAAAAAATTAAATTATGCAGTGAATCGCACTGGGAGTAGAGTTGGTGCATGAGGATTGGTTGGTAAAAAAACTTTCTAGAGAAGAAGAACTAATCCTAAAATTAAGAATACTTTATAAAATGACACATCGGCCAGTTTTATTTAATGAAGTTATGGAAGGACTCGCTATTCGTCAAAATGGAATTTATATCGATGCGACGTTTGGTAGAGGGGGAACCAGTCTAGGTTTGTTACAGCGACTTGGGCCAGAGGGTCGTTTGCTAGCAATAGATAAAGATCCAGAGGCTATTGCGAGCAGTGTTTCAGGGACTTTTCAGGACCAACGATTTGCCATCCTCCATGAAACTTTTTCAAATCTAGAAAAAGTAATACAAAATCGTGGGTGGTATGGAAAAGTAAATGGAATCGTTCTTGATTTAGGTGTTTCATCACCCCAATTAGATCAACCCAAGAGAGGTTTTAGTTTTACAAAAAATGGACCTTTGGATATGCGGATGAATCCAACACAAGGTATGGATGCAGCGACTTGGCTCAATCAGGTTACCAAAGAAGATATTCGGCGTGTGCTTTGGAATTATGGAGAAGAACGTTATGCCAAACGTATTGCAGAAGCAATTATAAAAGCACGGAAAGAAAAATCTATTACTCATACTTTGCAATTAAGCGAAATTATATTGAAGGCATTACCTCACTGCTATACAATTAAAAAACATCCAGCAACACGCACCTTCCAAGCGATCCGAATTTTTATTAATAGTGAGCTGGATGAGTTACGTAAATGTCTTCCTCAATGTTTAGAAATGTTAGCAATCAAGGGTCGATTATGTGTGATTAGTTTTCATTCATTGGAAGATCGTATTGTTAAATGTTTTATTCAAAAAAAATCGCGTGATCTTTTACCGCGAGAGTTTCCTATTTTAGCAAGCGAACTGAAAAATCGCCTAAAAAAAATAGGTACTCTGATTAAACCTACGGAATTGGAAATCAGGGAAAATCCACGAGCGCGAAGTGCTCGTTTACGAATTGTGGAGAAATTAGCATGAATACTGCAACTCGTGTTATTATCGTAGAAAGTCTAAGGAGACGACATCGTACGTTTCAAGTAACGAAAGGAAGAATTTTAGTTGTTTCTTTAGTGATTGCTTTATTATCTTCAGCCTTTGGAATTGTTTACGTTAAAGATCTCAATCGACGATTGTTTATTCAATACCAAATTTTACAGCGTGAAAAAGCTGAAGAACTAATTCAATGGGGAAAATTTTTATTAGAACAAAGTACTTGGTCCACACAATCGCGGATTCAACAGGTCGCACAAAAACAATTAGGGATGCAAATTCCTACTGTAAAGGAGGTGGTATTGATTAATGGATATAATACGAATGTTACTCTTAGGTAAATTCACGTGCAACAACAAACTTGGCGGTTTTATACGTTATGGTGTTTATTGTGTGTTGCGGTGATTGGGTTATTATGGCGTTTAATTGATTTAAACATACTAGATCGATCTTTTTTACTAAAACAAAGTAAGGCGAGAATCCTTCGTGTTGTTAATATTCCGGCTTATCGCGGAATGATTACCGATCGATTAGTAGTACCGTTGGCCATTAGTACGCCAGTTGATTCTATTTGGATTAATCCTCAATTGTTTCAAGCAACACCTTCTCAAATTGTTACACTTTCGCATTTCTTGCACTTACCTATTGCGTTTATTAAAAAACGGATACAACAGAAAACAAAGCATCAATTTGTCTATTTGAAACGAGGTAATCCCCCTTATATTACAAAAGAAATTCGCCAATTAAATATTCCAGGTATTTTTTTTCAATCTGAATATCGGCGTTATTATCCTGAAGGAGAGGTGACAGCCCATGTAGTAGGACTTACCAATATTGATGATCAAGGACAAGAAGGTTTAGAGTTAGCTTACAACCAATGGTTGGCAGGAAAACCTGGAAAGATGGAAGTAGTTAAAGATCGTCTAGGTCAAATAATAGCGGATATTGCCATAGTGAAACAACCAATTCAAGGGCATGATTTAACTTTAAGTATCGATCATCGTATTCAATATTTATCCTATCAAGCTTTAAAAGAAACAGTTTCTACTTATCATGCGAAAGCGGGTTCCGCGGTAGTCTTGGATGTAAAGAGTGGAGAAATTTTAGCAATGGTTAATCAACCTAGTTATAACCCTAATAATCGTCCAGCTGGTCACGATGGTCGTTATCGTAATCGGGCAGTGACAGATATGTTTGAACCAGGTTCAGTTATTAAAGCATTTACTATTGCTTTAGCGTTAGAAAGTGGAAAGTATACTCCAAATACCAAGATTGATACCAACCCGGGATGGATGAAAATTGGTGGTTATCGGATTAGTGACGATGAGTTAAATTTTGGTGTTATTTCACTCACCCAGTTATTACAGCATTCAAGTAATATTGCTGCAGCAAAAATTTTGCTATCATTAAAACCCCAACATTACTATGCCTTATTACGTGCATTAGGATTTGGCCAACGTACTAGTAGCAGCTTTCCCGGAGAATCTTCCGGTATATTAGTTTCCAACGACACTTGGGTACCTTCTGTTGTAGCAACTTTAGGGTATGGGTATGGTATGGCAGTAACTACTCTTCAATTGGCCCAAGCCTATGCCATTTTAGGAGCCGGAGGAATTAAAAAGCCAGTTACTTTTTTAAAAGTAAAACATGCGCCGACTGGTGTGCGGGTTTTGCCAGAAAAAGTAGCAAAAACAATCGTAGGAATGTTGGAAACTGTAGTTCAAAACAAAGGGGGTACAGGAACTAAAGCAGCCGTGTATCAATATTGTGTTGCAGGTAAAACTGGCACGGCTTATATTGGGGGTCCTAAAGGTTACAATAAGCATCATTATATGTCTTCTTTCGTCGGACTGGCACCGGCTAACAATCCTCAGTTAGTAGTGGCTGTCGTGATTCGCGAACCTCAAGATGAACATTTTGGGGGACTTGTAGCGGCTCCTTTATTTTCCAAAATTATGACTGGATCCTTACGATTACTGAACATTCCACCAGCGCCCTCCTCAACTTAATCTTCCTCTTATATACCTTGTTGTAAGAGTTCCTATTAAGGTTCTGGGTAGTAATTTTTTATTACATGGGTGGGGTTTTTACTACCTAATCCTCTTGCTGATTATTGCTTCCAGTCGTTCTAAAATTATCATTCAGAACTAGCTGAGAATCGCTGCTGATTCCAAGTGATTCTTTTTTATGCTTTCGCTTAGAAGATCTTTTGGCTTATAATTTTTTAGATGAACGGCGTTTCTCTTAATCGATTGCTAAAAGGATTCAGTAATAATTTGTCATCTGATGTGTTAATTCGAGGAGTTCAAACGGATAGTCGAAATCTCAAGAAAGGTGATCTTTTTATTGCTTATCCGGGGATGTATTCAGACGGACGTCAGTATATTAAAGAAGCGATTGATAAACAGGTGGTAGCTGTGTTTTTTGATCCACATGGTTATAAACCTTGTATAGAGAGCTCAGTTCCTCTCATTCCTATTTCACGATTACAAAATCAGGTTGGAGAAATTGCTGCTCGTTTTTATAGCTATCCCACAAAAAATCTGAAAATTATTGGCGTCACAGGAACTAATGGAAAAACTTCATGTACATATTTTATCACTCAATTATTACAATTTCAGGGAATACCGTGCGCGGTACTAGGGACTCTCGGCTATGGTTTTATAGGAAATTTAACTAAAACAAATTATACCACTCCGGATCCTCTTCAATTGCAAAAAGCTTTTGTGCAAATGCACAAAGAAGGGGCAAAGGTTGTTGCAATGGAAGTTTCCTCACATGCTTTAGATCAGCATCGAGTAAATGGTGTACATTTTGATATTGCTGTTTTTACCCAGTTATCTCGTGATCATCTAGATTATCATCAAAGTATGGAAAATTATGCTCGGGCAAAAGAATTATTGTTTCAGCAAGTTGGTTTAAGTTATGGAGTGGTTAATTGTGATGATGAATTTGGTAGATACCTTATTACAAAATATCATAAAAAACTCATGCTGATTGGTTATTCTATGAATGAAAGAAAGGATGATCGAGTTCTCTTAATAAAGGTAACAGGTATAAAAACATTATCCAAAGGATTTTTGGTGACGGTTCAAACTCCATGGAAAAATGGTACATTAACTATCCCTCTCTTCGGGCAATTTAATATTAGTAATCTCTTAGCTGTTATCGGGGTTTTAGGATTATTGGGTGTGTCTTTAGAAAAAGCCTTTTTAGAGTTATCAAAATTACAAAACGTTCCTGGTCGAATGCAGTTTATTGAATGTGCAAGTGGTCCTCAGGTAGTATTAGATTATGCGCATACTCCTGATGCCTTAGAAAAGGTGTTAACATCTCTAAAAGAGCATTGCCGTGGTCAATTAATTTGTATTTTTGGTTGTGGTGGCGATCGCGATCGAGGAAAACGTCCCAAAATGGGGGCTATTGTAGAACGTTATGCGGATCAAGTTATCGTGACTAATGATAATCCCCGCAACGAATCCCCTTTGGCAATTATTCAAGATATTAAAGCAGGATTTAAAAATCCACAGTCGGTAGTCGTTAAAACTGACCGCGCTGTGGCAATTCATTATGCGGTGCAAAACGCTACTGTTAATGATATTGTTTTAATCGCAGGTAAAGGACATGAAACCACTCAAGTTATCGGCAGGGATGTTTTACCTTTTGATGACGTTCAAGAGGCTAAGAAGGCGTTAAACCTATGAAACTTTCAGAAATTGCTCAGATTCTTAATCAAAAATTTCATGGGAAAGATAGATATTTTAAATCCATCAGTATCGATACTCGTACTATCCAACCCGAGAGTCTTTTTATTGCTTTACAAGGGCCTCATTTTGATGCTCATAATTTTATAGATCAAGCGGCGGAACGAGGGGCTATAGGAGCGATTGTGAGTCATTGGATAGAAACAACATCCTTGCCCCAAATTTGCGTCAATGATACCCGTGCTGCTCTTATTAAATTAGGAAGTTACCAACGCAATCAAATGAAAAAAGTAATTGTGATAGCGATCACAGGGAGTTGCGGTAAAACAACCACCCGAACATTAGTGACCAGTATTTTTCGCCAACAGGGGCATGTGTTAGCTAGCGAAAGAAATTTTAACAATAATATTGGATTACCATTCACCCTAATGCAATTGCGTGCCGAGCATGATTATGCTGTTGTAGAGCTTGGAGCAAACCATATTGGTGAAATTGCTCAGTTAACACAAATAGCAAAACCCAATATAGCTATTATTACCAATGCAGGTCCTGCGCATTTAGAGGGTTTTGGGAGTATTGATGGTGTAGCAAAAGCGAAGAGCGAAATTTATCAAAGATTACCCCTGAATGGGATTGCTATCGTTAACAACGACGATTATTTTAAAAATTTATGGCGAGAAATAATAGGTGTTCGGCGAATTATTACTTTTGCCTGTAATAACCGAGCCGATGTCGCTGCAAAAAATATTTCAGTAAATTCCAAAGGGCAACCCCGCTTCCGTTTGATTTTACCTAATGGGGAAGTTGATGTTCAATTATCTCTTCTGGGAAAACATAATGTAATGAATGCCTTATCAGCAGCGGCGGTGGCTTATGCTCAACAGTTACCGATTATGGCGATCAAAACTGGTTTAGAGGTAGCTTTGGGAGTTAGGGGACGTTTGGCGGCTCTAAAAGGGTATCGAGGAGCTACTATTATTGATGATAGTTATAATGCTAATCCTTTATCGGTATCCGCTGCTATCGACTTTTTAGCTGCTTATAGCAGTCATTCAATTTTAGTGTTAGGAGATATGAGAGAATTAGGTGAAATAGGAGATCAATTACATCGTAAAATAGGTGTGCAAGCATTTCAGTCTGGTATTCATAGACTCTTTTGTTATGGATCTTTAACCTTACATACCGTTGAGGCTTTTGGCAAGAATGCGTATCATTTTAATGATCAAGAAACATTACTGAAAGCCTTAAAAAATCATTTAGATAGAGATACCGTTGTGTTGGTAAAAAGTTCCCTTTACATGAATATGGGAAAAATTGTAGAGGGACTCATCAAGGAATAAATATGCTGATTTGGGTCACTAATTTTTCAAGTCACTATTTTTATGGTTTTCGCGTTTTTAATTATTTAATATTTCGTTTTATCGTAAGTGCTTTAACTGCACTGATTATTGTTCTCGCTTTTTCTCCTTTTTTAATAAAAAAACTTAAAAAATTACAAATTGTCCAAATAGTAAGAGATGAAGGTCCTCAAGACCATTTCAACAAATCCGGTACTCCTACTATGGGTGGTATTCTTATTATTTTGGCTATTGCTATTAGTGCGTTATTGTGGGGAGATCTTACCAGTAGATTTATATGGATTATTTTATTAGTTATAGTAGCCTTTGGGCTTATAGGTTGGGTTGACGATTATCGTAAAATCATAAAAAAAAATACTCAAGGGTTATCCGTACGTTCCAAATATCTATTACAATCCCTAATTGGTCTCGTAGCAGCGAGTTACCTCTATTTCACCGCTACAACTCCTGCCGAAATTCAATTAGTCATTCCTTTTCTAAAAAATGTAGCCCCTAATTTAGGCTGTCTTTATATTTTGTTGGCTTATTTTGTTATAGTAGGTAGCAGTAATGCTGTAAATTTAACCGATGGTTTAGATGGTTTAGCTCTTATACCAACTATATTAATTAGTGGGGCATTAGGAATTTTCGCTTATTCTAGCGGGAACCACTTTTTTGCAAAATATTTAGCGATTCCTTATATTCCAGGAGTAGGTGAAATTGTTGTTTTTTGCAGTGCTTTAGTTGGCGGGGGCCTTGGTTTTTTGTGGTACAACGCTTATCCGGCGCAAGTTTTTATGGGAGATCTGGGTTCATTAGGGTTGGGTGCTGGTTTAGGAATAATTGCCGTAATAGTTTGTCAGGAAATAGTTTATTTTTTTATGGCAGGGGTTTTTGTTCTAGAAACTCTCTCCGTCATTATCCAGGTAGGATATTTTAAATTATCAGGGGGTAAAAGAATTTTTCGGATGGCACCACTTCATCATCATTTTGAATTAAAGGGTTGGCCTGAACCAAAAATTATTGTTCGGTTTTGGATTATCACTTTTATTTTAGTACTTTGTGGGTTAGCTACTTTAAAATTAAGATAATATGAGAGAAAAACAACTAACTGTTATTGTAGGATTAGGTAAAACCGGATTATCCTGTGCCCAATTTTTTTCAGAAAGCGATCAACCATTTGCAATCACTGATAACCGACAAGAACCTCCACAATTAAAAGAATTGCTCCAAGCTTATCCTTATACCAAATTAGCGCTAGGGGAATTTTCTGAAAATTTATTAAATGAAGCGCACCAAATTGTATTAAGTCCTGGTATACCTCTTTATAATCTTGCTATTATCAATCAAGTGATGATAGGTAAACCTATTATTGGTGATATTGAATTATTTGCTCGTGTCGTTAAAAAACCTGTTATTGCCATTACAGGTTCCAATGGTAAGTCAACGGTGACGACTCTTGTAGGGTTAATGATGGAGGTTGCAGGGATTAATGCTATTGTTTGTGGTAACATTGGGAAACCGGTATTACAACAACTTTCCATCAACCCAGAATATTATATTTTGGAATTATCGAGTTTTCAATTAGAAACAACGTCTTCTCTTCAACCTCAGGCTGCGACTATATTAAATATTAGTGAGGATCATATGGATCGCTATCCTAGTTTGCAAGAATATATTCGAGCTAAACAACGAATCTATAATTCCTGTCTGATTCCTATTATAAATCTGGATCAACCGGAAATTTGGAAAAACATTTCATTTAAGAATCAACCTCTATCTTTTGGATTAGAGAATCGTGCTGATTTTTCGTTAATAGAACATAATCATAAAACTTTTATTACCTATCAGTCTCAGAGGCTTATACCTATTGAAGCATTAAAACTAAATGCTAAACATCATATTCAAAATGCATTAGCTGCATTAGCCTTAGGGAAAGCAGTAGGTGTACCTATGGAAGCTATGCTTTGGGTTTTGCGTAATTTTAAGGGAATCCCTCATCGTTGTCAGTGGGTACGAACATACAAAGATGTTAATTATTATAATGATTCAAAAGGAACCAATATCGCTGCAACTCAAGCAGCTATTATAAGCTTAGGAGAAGTTGCTAAAGGAAAATTAATTTTAATTGCGGGTGGTCAAGGTAAAGGTGCTGATTTTGCTGCTTTAAGGACTGTAGTGAAGCGTTATGTGAAACAAATCGTTCTCATTGGTGAAGATGCACCAGTATTAGAAAAAGCTTTGCAAGGCTACACCAAAATCTTGGGTGTTTCTTCTATGGAAGAAGCTGTAAAAAAGTCTACTAACCTTGCTGAAGAGGGTGATGTCGTTTTGTTATCTCCTGCTTGTGCCAGTTATGATATGTTTAAACACTATAAACATCGGGGCGATGTGTTTATTGAAACAGTGGAAAGACTTTAATGCGGCAAAAATTCTCATCTTTAGGACTTTATGACCGTTGGATTATTATTTCTACTTTATCCTTGTTAGGCTTGGGTTTACTCATGGTAGCTTCGGCTTCTATGGTTATTTCAGACCGTCAATTTGGTTATGCTTTTCATTATTTTATTCACCAACTAGCTTATTTAATTTTGGGTTTATTGGTTGCTATTCAAGTTTCTCGTGTGCCAATTAAAATTTGTCAGAAATATAGTAGTTATTTATTTTTATTAAGTTATTTATTATTAATAATAGTTTTATTACCCGGGATTGGCAAAACAGTTAACGGGAGCCGACGTTGGATTCAGTTAGGATTTTTCTCATTACAGGTCTCAGAAATAGTGAAATTGGCTGCAATTTTATATTTAGCAAGTTATTTGCAACGTTATCAAGATGAAGTACGTGCAAAGCTTAAAGGTTTTTTAAAACCTATGCTGCTTGTGATGTTTTTGTCTAGCTTATTATTATTAGAGCCTGATTTTGGTGCTGTTGTTGTGGTTACTATGACCTATATGGCTCTTTTATTTCTGGGTGGTGTGCGCTTGTGGCCTTTTTGTGTGTTGTTAATTCTAGTATTAATTTCTTTAACCTTATTGGCAGTTTTATCCCCTTATCGATTGCAGCGAGTAACCGCTTTTTTAAACCCTTGGCACAATGCGTTTGGTTCAGGTTATCAATTAACTCAATCGTTAATTGCTTTTGGGCGTGGAGGGTTATTTGGTGTTGGTTTAGGCAATAGTATACAGAAGCTATTTTATTTGCCGGAAGCACACACAGATTTTTTATTTGCAGTACTTGCTGAAGAGCTTGGTCTGATTGGTGAACTTTTAGTATTGACCTTATTTATTATTTTAATTGTTCGTATTTTTGTAATTGGGCGATGTGCTGAAATGAATAATCAATTATTTTCAGCCTATGTTGCTTATGGATTTGCTTTATGGCTCTGTTTACAGACACTCATCAATATTGGTGTCAACATAGGGGTTTTACCAACTAAAGGTTTGACTTTACCTTTTATCAGCTATGGAGGCAGTAGTATGTTGATTAATTGTTTAGTGGTTGGGATTTTACTGAGAATTGCTTATGAAGTTCACCAGAAAAATGCTACGAACAGATCACGATTAACGAATTATTAATATTAATACTTACAGAGGGTGATGATTAAGCTTGAATAATGAAAAAAACTACTCAGGCAACCTAATAAGAAATTTTTTTAGGGAGGCTTCATATATAAAATAAATGAAGCGAATATTAATTATGGCTGGAGGTACAGGAGGGCATATATTTGCTGCTCTGGCGGTGGCACGTGCGCTGCAACAGCAAGGCATAGAGATTCATTGGTTAGGAACTGAGAGTGGCTTAGAAAAAAAACTAGTTTCTCCTGAATTTCCATTGAGGCTTATCCAAATTAAAGCACTTAGAGGCAAAGGATTATTACAGAAGTTTTTTTTACCTTTTTGTCTGGCCCGAGCTGTTTTTCAATCTTATCGAGTGATCCGACGAGTGAAGCCCCAAATTATTTTAGGGATGGGAGGATATGTGGCAGGAACTGGTGGTCTTGCTGCCTGGTTGAGTCGTACTCCAATGGTAATTCATGAGCAAAATGCTGTGGCAGGATTGACTAATCGTGTGTTAGTAAAAATAGCACACTCTGTACTGCAAGCTTTCTCAGGTACTTTTTCTGGAGGGAGGGGAGATGTAAAGACTACTGGAAATCCCATCCGAGCTGAATTAATCAACACACCTTTGCCACGAATCCGTTTACTGAATCGGCAGGGTCCGTTGCGAATTTTAGTCTTAGGGGGTAGTCAAGGTGCTCGTTCAATTAACCAAAAAATAATGACTACTTTAAAAAATTACCCTCATCCCCAAGAACTCATGCTATGGCATCAAACGGGTCAAGTAGATTATGAACGGCTTAAAAGAGCTTATAGCACGTTAAACTTCACCGCACAAATAGATGGCTTTATCGATGATATGGCAAAGGCCTACACATGGGCTGATTTAATTGTGTGTCGCTCTGGTGCTTTAACGGTAAGTGAAATTGCAGCAGTAGGTGTAGCCAGTATTTTTATTCCTTATCCTTATGCTGTAGATGATCATCAATTATACAATGGTCGTTTTTTGGAGCAGGCAGGAGCTGCGATTATTATTCCAGAGAAATTATTAACAGCAAAATGTTTGATCTTTTATTTTAAGCAATTTGCTCACGATAGAAATCGTTTGCTAAGAATGGCAGAATGCGCGCGAAATTTAGCGGAACCTAAAGCTGTTCAGAATATCATTAATGAATGTAAGAAACTATTATGATTTTAGATGGAAAAGTAATTAAACATATTTATTGTCTAGGGATTGGGGGCATTGGTGTTAGCGCACTTGCTGAAATTTTATTAAAAAAGGGATACCAAGTAAGTGGTTCTGATATTATTCCCAATAAAAATACAGAAAGGCTCCATCGTTTAGGAGCTGAAATCATATTAAATCATAATGGAAAAGCTATTATGCGGGCGGATTGCGTTATTTATTCGAGCGCAATTACATTATCCAACCCTGAATTTATTACGGCCCAACAAGCTAAAATCCCTCTCTTAAAGCGGGGTCAAATGCTAGCTAAAATAATGGCGGCTTATCAATCAATTGCAGTGGCTGGTGCTCATGGAAAAACTACCACCAGTGCTCTTTTGGCGAATGCTTTTGTTATTGCTAATTTAGATCCCACGTTTATGGTTGGTGGGGTGTTAAATGATAGCCAAACTCCTGTTCGTGTAGGAAATGGACCTTATTTTATTGCCGAAGCTGATGAAAGTGATGCATCTTTTCTTTATATGTATCCTAACATTGGGATAATAACTAATATTGATGCTGATCATCTAAGTACCTACGGAGGAGATTTTAATTGTTTAAAAAAAACCTACCTACAATTTCTTCATCAAATTCCTCAAGGGGGAGTGGTTGTTTTGTGTAGAGATGATCCTGTGTTAAATGAATTAATTCCCACGTTATCTCAGAGAGTAATTAGCTATGGATTTTCCGAAGAAGCTGATTATCGAGCAGATAATTATTTACAACAAGGATTACAAACTCATTTTCAAGTTTATGGTTCATTGCAAGATAAATCCCCTTTTTCAGTGACACTTAATTTAGCGGGTCGCCATAACGTTCTTAATGCTTTAGCGGTTATAGGGGTCAGTGAATTAATTGGGATGGATAAAAAAAAAATGTTACAATCTTTAGCGCAATTTCCTGGAGTGGATCGTCGTTTTGCTGTACGAGGTGAAATAGTGCTTTCAAATGGAAAAGCGCTAGTAATTGAAGATTATGGTCATCACCCGAACGAAATCAAAGCAACTTTATCAGCAGTGCGTGCTGCCTGGCCTGAAAAGAGACTTATTCTTGTTTTTCAGCCACATCGTTACAGTCGAACACAAGAATTAATGTATGATTTTGCTTCAGTTTTAACAGAGCCTGATTTACTGATATTACTTGAGGTCTATAGTGCAGGGGAAAAACCTATTCCAGGGGCCGATGGAAAAACATTATTAAAGATTATCAAGCAACAGACCACTAAAAAAGTTACCTTTCTCCCAAAATTAGAGGATTTACCAGAAATATTGCGAAAATTGGTTCAACCTAATGATATAGTTATTCTGCAAGGTGCTGGTAATGTGGGAGCTACTGCACCCACTTTAATTGGAAGCCCATTAGTGAGTTTCTTTTAATGAACAGGTTTCTCGGATGCAGGAAGAAAAATTTAATAATGTACGAGGGGATTTAATTTATAACCATAATTTAGCACGTTACACTTCCTGGCGCGTAGGTGGTAATGCCGAACGATTTTATCGGCCTGCTGATTTATTGGATTTACAAAATTTTCTTAGTCAATTACCACTTGGTGAGCCATTAACCTGCTTGGGTTTGGGGAGTAATGTTTTAATTCGAGATGGTGGAATTAAAGGAACAGTAATTTTAACTGTGAACCGATTAAAAAATGTTTCATTTTTTAAAGAAGATAAGCGATTAGTGATTCGTGCTGAATCGGGTGTAACTTGTGCTAAATTAGCAAAATTTTGTGCGAGCCAAGGGTTGGAAGAAAGCGCTTTTTTTGCTGGAATTCCAGGAACTGTAGGTGGAGCTTTAGCTATGAATGCTGGTGCTTTCGGTGGAGAAACCTGGCGTCATGTTATTTGTGTTGAAATACTCGACCATGGAGGTGTTTTCTATAAGCGACACCCGGATGAGTTTACAATTAGTTATCGTGAAATTCAGGGTCTTAATAATCAATTTTTTGTCGCTGGTTATTTTTGTTTTAATCAAGGGAATACTAGGAGAGCTAAAAAAGCCATAAGTGTTTTGTTAAAAAAACGTAGTAGCTCTCAACCCATTGGGACTTTTAGTTGTGGTTCCGTTTTTCGAAATCCGCCGGGCGATTATGCAGCTCGACTCATTGAATCTGCAGGATTGAAGGGAACCAAAATTGGTAATGCAGAAGTTTCAGAAAAACATGCTAATTTTATTTTAAATAAAGGTGAGACACACTCTTCTGATATAGAACGTTTAATTCATCATATTTCTGATCGAGTTTATAAAATTCATGGAATCCAATTGATAAGAGAAGTGCATATTATTGGTGATCATGAAATCATGTAAGAAACATAAAATTAAATATTCGTGGACAATCCAACTACGAAAATTAATTCTTTCTCTTTTAGGGTTAGTTATTTTTGCTGTAGTTTTAATAGGAATATTTACTTTACGTAATCCTAAAACCTTACCTTTTCGTGAGATTAAAATAACCACGACTGGCACTCATCTGAAAATACCAGAATTAAAGAATATTATAATTCATCATATAAACGGAGGATTTTTTTCTTTTAATGCTGGTGAATTGCGATCTGCTTTAACGGTGTTACCATGGGTGTATAATGTTTCTATTCGGCGAATATGGTTGAGTAAATTAGAAATTGCAGTCGCTGAGCAAAAAGCTTTGGCTCGATGGAATAAAACTCAATTAATATCTAATTTAGGTACATTATTTACTCCGCCCATCGCAACAATACCTAAAGATTTGCCTGAACTCCAAGGTTTTGAGGGCAGTCAGAAAATTGTTCTCGCTCGATTAGAACAATTCGATCGATTATTGGAACCGTTACATATAAAAATAACCACCTTACGGGTAAGTGATCGTGAGACTTTATTTCTTGTATTAAACAATCATATCCAAGTTTATTTGGGTCGTAAAGATATCGATAAACGATTTGAAAAGCTGGTTTGTTTTTATCGTCAAATTATTGGGAATCGAAGCGATCAAGTTGAATATATCGATCTTCGTTATCCTAATGGCTTAGCCATTCAATGGAAGAAGACACCCTCACCCTAACTGTTCTAATGCAGAAAGAAATTAATTTACTTCAAATGTAGCTACGGGGCTTCAGTCCTTCCTTCTTCCGTAGATAAACTAGTAGTTGGGTGACTATAGGGTTAATAATTTTTGATTCTTAAGTTATAGCGAGTCAATCCTCAATAAAGTTTTCTCTATTTTTTAGGATGTGATTTACGAAATAATGTAATAGCCACTTAGAGTATAGTTCAGGAAATTGCTTGAAGATTGGTGAAATATTTTCATAGTGCTGTATATTATCATATTTTGAAAAGTCCCATTAAGATTAATGATCAATCTTATAGCCTGTAGTATCTGTTCACTTCAGAATAAAACATAGGGCTGATATTTTCAGGATTCGAGGTGGCGCAATGTAGTGTGCGTTAATAAATTATCTCGATTTCTTATACAGAGGAGGGTAAGAAGAGGGAAGGTAGTTATAAGGTTAGTATTTTAAGTTTTGCTATATTGTGGTATAGATTATAAATCTATATTGTGGTATACATTATAAATGTACAATTGTGTATCTTATAGCTTCGATAGCAAAACTTTGACGATAAAGAGTAGTATATTATTTTCCTATCTTATTTTGAGGTTTTTCGTAGAAATTCCTTATTCTGTGATAAAAAACATTTGCTTCAATAGCACAGATTTTTCCTGCTGAATAGAAAACATATGTTCTCCTGTAATCATCGTTTCTGTGCTGTATCTTAATTTTGGAAATTAATACATATTTCTAAGCAATATTTTATTGTGCGTATAGTTATTGGATTAGCCGAGATAGAAGGGTAATATAAGATAGAAGGGTAATATAAACAGCAAGGTAATATAATCTATTTGATCTATTTTTATCTCTGATATGAGGATTAATTTCAAAATTCTTAATACTGTATTTCATTCTTTTGATAAAAGAATGTATACGGTGAGAGGTTGAAGAGTATATCTAGCACTCCACCCTACCCCTGGGTTGTCTGTGAATTTTTTAACCTAGTATTCTTTATGGGGTATATCTAGCATACCTTCAAGAGAAGTACTTTTT
The DNA here is from genome assembly GCF_002871095.1 of Coxiella-like endosymbiont. Classification (GTDB taxonomy): domain Bacteria; phylum Pseudomonadota; class Gammaproteobacteria; order Coxiellales; family Coxiellaceae; genus Coxiella. Next base: position 1,344 of record NZ_NSHJ01000149.1, on the reverse strand, counting down.
AAGGTTACCATCTACAGGAAATTTGTATGATTAGCAATATCATTATTTCTGCTAGGTTAGCTTTCCAAGTGACTGCAAATAAGCTGAATCACAGTTGAGTTATGTTCCGACATACCGAGTCAGTTCAATTGCAAAGGGTTGTTGGGGTCGCAGTGTGAGTTCATGTTTTTTCTGCTGAGTTTTTTTATAGCAAGGCCTTCTTTTATCCTAGGTTCCTCAGTACTAAAAGAATAAAGTTGCTAAAACGTTAGGAAACGTGTTTTGAAAAAAGGGATTTTCTTGAAAGATTATATAAGTTTATCGTGATTTTAATTAAATAGTAAAACTCTATTAAATTTCAATCCTTGTTATAAGTAGGATTAAATAATTGGTGGTGTCAATGGTAGTAATATGATTTATGAATTTTGAGATGAACAAATCGGTAAGTCAGTTGAGCTCTTGCTTAATTGCGTACCTTAATCTCGTCTCGTACTTTTTAAAAAAGTATAAATACTATAGCATCAAAAAAATGACTGAAAAAGGGTAGGTGCCTTAATAATTTTTTAATATAAGAAGTTTTTAAGATTAAAAGAAAATCTTCCTTGTCAAAATACTAAAATATATCCTTATCAGTGCACAAACCTTATATGTTCATGAAACTTTTACCTTTGGAGGATGCGTTTTCGTTAGTAAAGTGGCTAAATTGATTGACTTTGGGCTAATGCTCAAAGTTTATGGATTACGGGAGATAGTTAAGAATAAAAATTAAAAAAGAAACAGAGGCATAAAAAGCTAATAAACTAATAAGGGTTATTGTATTCGCTTGAGTTGTGAATGGAAAGAAAATAATTGATAAAATTTATGGAAAATAGACATAAAATAGGAAGTCAGTCCAAGCAATCCACTCCTTTTCTTGAAAAGGTATCATAATATTCTCACCTTATGAACGACTAACAATGCTCTTAGAGGTTACTCTGAAGAGCTAAGGTGGGAATTAACACGATAATCATAAGCTATTATTATACGATTTTATAGGATTGGCCATAATAGTAATAGCTTGATCACGCATGATAAAGTTATTGTTAATAGCGTATTTTTACAGAAAATGCGGCAATCTTTTAATGGTGTTAAAAAATTTTTCTATTTTGCGAATTATGGTCTATGATTATTTTCCATCTTGATTCAATTGTTTTGGAGAAGGATTCTAAAAAATTACTAGAAAAAGTCTTTCTTAAAATTTGTGCTTAATAATCACGACCCATAACTAAAACATAATTTTATAATAACCGATCGATCTGATAATTGATGAATTAAATTGTTTCACATGAGAGAAGGTAGTTACGAACGAAAGAATCTGTGATGTAT
>NZ_NSHJ01000148.1 GCF_002871095.1 Coxiella-like endosymbiont | reverse complement strand
ATTCTTATAGAAATTTTTATTTTTATTTAACTTCTTGATCAAGAGCTCGTAAATAAAATTCTATTTTATAGACGTATTTATTTTTTAAATTTAATAAATTGAAATTAAATTTATTTAATAAATTGGAATTGAATTGCTATTAATTATTGTAGTTTTTGATTATCACTTAAAATATAAATAACAGTTCATATTCAACGATTAATAATTAATATTAACTGCCTATAAAAGTAGGCACGACACCTTTTTCTCATAAAAAGAACTGAATTTTATTCAAAAATGCTTTTTTCAATTTTCAATTATAATGCTTTACATTTTACTCGGCTAATGCTAAAAGTTAAAGATATATTAATTTTTCAAGTTAATTTATATTAAAAATATTTTTTTTAAAAATTTTATAAAAATGAGTCTGATTAATTATAGTTTTTTATAATTTTGATTTTAAACATCCTGAATTAAGACGTTTTTATTCTATCTGTATTTACTACTAGCAATACGAATGTTGAACTCACGTTGTAAATTTTATCGATGATAATAAAGCGTTCATGGCTCTAACTAATGTTTTGTACTAATGGTGTGAATTTTATTGAAGAACAATAGTTTCATAGAATAACCTTATATGAACAAGGTTTACAGATAAAAAACTGCTATACTTGAAATTTAAATGGTATAAGGTAGTTTACCTAGGATAGATTTTCTTAAATTTTTATATTTTTTGTGTTCTGCAATGGTTAAGACTTTATCTTAAATGTAGAGGGAGAGCGATTAATTATTTACTAACTGTTTTTACAATAACTTCATACCAGTACTATAATCATCCGGGTTTTAATAGACTGATATCATTATAATCATCATTTTTATGATAGTTTTTTATGAAAAATGTTCTTTGTTATATTTTTAAAGATTTTTAGGTTGAATTTTTAAGTTTCATATTGTTAGAGGCTAATTGAGTATCTTGATGTAGGTGCAACTCCGCTAACAATTGTTTAGCTGTATTCAAAAAAAGTTTTTCGTATTTTCGGGGAATACTTTGGTCTTTAGGAAGTTTTAAAGCTAACCAATTTTGGGGTTTACCATTGATATAAAAACCAAAGTGAAGATGTGGCCCTGTACTCCAACCTGATTCGCCTACGTACCCAATTATTTCTCCTTTATGCACCCATGTATTGAGGTGAAGTTTTGCGAATCGTAACATATGTCCGTACAGGGCGAGATAATGATGACCATAACGTACTTTAATTGTCATGCCATAGCCGCCGTCACGGCCTGTAAAGATAATCTGGCCTTCACCAATAGATTGAATAGGTGTACCAAGAGGAGCAGCAAAATCCACCCCTAGGTGAGGTCGAATTTTATGTAATACGGGATCATAGCGATTATAGCTAAAGTAACTGCTGATTCGTTTGTAATGCAGAGGGGCACGTAGAAAACGTGCTTCCATACTACGGCCATTAGGATTGTAATAGGCAGTATGATCGATAGGATAAGTATAACGAACGGCTTGCTCTATTTTACCTAGATGAATAAATTCAGCAGCAACAATATTGCCATTGCGATATTTCTTTCCATGAATGTAATTTTCTTGATATAGAAAATCAAAATGATCACCTCGACGGAGATCACTCGAAAAATTAATCTTCCCCCCAAAAATAGTTTGTAATTCGTTGAATATTCCAGAGGTTAGGCCAGATTTTTTTGCATCTTGAATTAAAGAATGTTGAATTACAATTGATTTATAAGTCAAAGTAGTTGTTATAAGCGGTTGGATTTTCATTTTCTTTATAAATTTGTTTCCTTGACGTATAAAAATTAATATCTTATTAGTAGCTGTTGATAGTGGATATTGAAGTGCCATGAGTTGATGATAAGAATTAGTTTGAAAAACAAGTTTTGTATGAGGATGAAGCACACTAAGTAATTCATTTTGCTTGAGCAGCTGCAGAAGATCTTCCTGATTAATTTTTAAACGATTAAAAATATCTGCTAAAGTATCGCCACGTGTTACTACGATGGTTTGCCATTTCAAATCTGATTTATTTATTTTTTTTATAATATTACATGGGTTAGAAGTGTTAGGGGTAAGTGGTTTAAAGGGTAGAGCAGGTGTGTGGTGAATCCAAGGTAATTTTATTAAAATGGATAGGAAGAGACCTACAATGAAAATGATTAATATGGTCGATTTCCATCTCATTTTTTTTGGTTGCATTGGGTTTCCTTTTGGATTTCGACTAGTTACAATTTTGAATCATAGCATGTAATACAAAGATCCGGAATAATAAAGAGAATTAGATGATTTCACCCCAAGAAGCACTAAAAGAAATTAAACGAGGTACTGTCGAAATTATTCTTGAAGAAGAATTACTTCTACGTTTAAGTGAAAAAAAACCATTGCGAATAAAATTGGGATTTGATCCTACAGCTCCAGATATTCATCTCGGTCACACCGTCGTATTAAATAAACTGCGTCAATTTCAAATTTTAGGGCATGAAGTTATTTTTTTAATTGGTGATTTTACGGGAATGATTGGCGATCCTACCGGTAGGAATATCACACGTAAACCATTAACACCTGAAGAAATTATGGAAAATACTAAAACTTATAAAGCACAAGCTTTTCGTATTTTAGATCCTGAGAAAACCCAAGTTACTTTTAACTCAAACTGGATGAATAATTTAAAGGCCGATGATTTCATTCGTTTAACATCAACTTATACAGTCGCACGAATGTTAGAACGAGATCATTTTAATAAGCGTTACGTTGCTCAACAACCGATTGCTATTCATGAATTTTTATATCCTTTATTACAAGGTTATGATTCTGTAGCTCTTCATGCTGACGTTGAATTAGGCGGCACTGATCAAAAGTTTAATTTATTGGTAGGACGAGAATTACAGAAATATTTTGGTCAACGACTCCAATGTCTTTTGATTATGCCTCTATTAGAAGGATTGGATGGCGTTCAGAAGATGTCTAAATCATTAAATAATTATATTGGTATCACAGAACCTCCGGAAGAAATGTTTGGTAAAATTATGTCGATATCCGATGAGTTAATGTGGCGTTATTATGAATTATTGAGTTTTCGGTCCATGCAGCAAGTTAATCAGTGGCGTAGAGAGGTAGTTGCAGGGAAAAATCCGCGGGATATAAAAATTTTATTAGGTGAAGAATTAGTAGAGCGTTTTCATGGGAAAAACGCAGCGAAGAGTGCACATCAGCAATTCATCGATCGCTTTAAAAATCATGTATTGCCGCGTGATCTTAAGAAAATTGAGGTTTTATCTGAAAACAAGTATTTAGAGATTGGGTACATTTTACAACGTGCAGGTTTAGTGAGCACGACTTCTGAAGCTCGTCGGATGATATCACAAGGTGCTGTTCGTATAGATGGCGAGCGAGTTGAAAATGTTCGATTAACTATCCCCACTGGGGAAAGTCATCTATACCAAGTGGGGAAACGTCGTTTTGCTAAGGTAAAGGTGATTTGATTTCTTCCTTTACTCCTCTGTATTTTGGACCAATTACAATAAAAAATTTGTAATTTTGCTAAAGATGGGGGGAAAGTGTAGAGAATCCTGAAGAATGTGATTTTTAAAATTGCGTAAATAGGGCAGAGCTTTTAAATTAAAGTCTCTTCAAGTAATTTCTTAAAATGCTTGTTGTATCCTCGTTCATACTTTAGTATGGATTAGGTAGTTATTAAGTAATGGCGACTAGAAAAATTTTTATCATCAAATATTTAGTATTGACCACTGCTTGATCACAGCTTCTATCTGTTCTTGAATTAAAAAATCTCTAAATGCCATTCAGTATGCAAGTTACTGGCACCCTAGGGCTTTTTCTTTTTGGGGGGGGAAAGTATTAGCTTTTTAGATGTTTTGAGAGTTGAATAATTTTAATCTTGTTAAGGTGTTTTCCCAAACTTTGAGCCATGACTTCTGAATTTCGCTGTGCAATAGCAATCGTTTGTTAAACATTGTTATTTAAAATGCCCTTTTTATTAACGGATCACAGCGTATAATCAGATTTTAAATAATTTTTATTTTGCAATACTACGCCAATCTTCTTTCAAATTTAAAAAAATTGTTTTTTAACCTGAATAAGAGCTTCTACAATTTCTTTAAGATTTTCTTGATTGCTTAAGATGAAAATATCAGTATATTCTCTTAATTCATTGTTTAATGAAAAGACTAAATTATCTAATCAATTATTTTCAGTAAGTAGTCCTTAGAGATTTGATTAAATTTAATAAAAAGTTTAGCGAGAATGAAAAAATTTTTATTTTTTAGAATTCTTCTTATAGTATTGTTTATTAGTTTTTCTGTGACATGCAGTACTAAAATCGATTCTAATCATTGAAAATATTTATTATTCTTGTAAGGTAATAAAAATTAATCATTTCAGGAATGAAAAAATTAATCATTTCAGGAATGAATTTTGTAAAATTCACTACTTTTTTTACAAAAAAATCTAGATTCTTGAGGAATATTTGTGATTGATTGCTAAGTATTTTTTTAATTTATTTTAATATTGAATTTCTTCTTCTGTAATTTTTTTAGGTTAAAATAGTACAAGAGTTTTG
>NZ_NSHJ01000147.1 GCF_002871095.1 Coxiella-like endosymbiont | reverse complement strand
AGTAATAAGTGATTAAAGTCGTGGATTTAATTTTCTTAGGTGGTATGATTATGAAAGCCAATCAAACTGTAAAAAATATTATTGAATTTTTTACAAAATATATTTAAAAAATAAAAGATCTAGCTAGAACAGTCTTAGGTAGACTATCTTGTCTCATTATGTAGAAAAGTATTCTGAAATGAATATTACAAAAATTATAGAGTATTACAACACAATATCACGATTTTCTATTGTGACACAATAATCGATCAAAGATGGAGAAACGTTAAGTATTGCTAAAGAAATTACAGCAAAAAGAACGTCATAAATTTTTTATACCTACTAACATTAATTCGATTTTTTTAATAAAGGAAGTGGTGATTTTTAATATGAGATGTTACATTAGATTAATGGAGGCGGTGGGAATTGAACCCACGTCCGTAAATCATCTACCTTTGATGCTACATGCTTAGCATCGTCTATTATTTAGCTAATAACCACCCGACGTGCAGGAAAGATTAACAGCGAGCCCTAAATTTTAACTTTCAAATGACGGGTTATCCTTTGAAAGCGAGCTTATAAAATATGACCATTAGTCAGAATCTATAAGCCAATCCTGATAATGGGAAGCTGCGTTTATTAGGCAGCTACAGCGTATTGTGTATCGTTTGCAGATATACAATTTGCAACTGATAAATTTACGAGCCTTCGTTGCCGGCTCGACATGCGTCTTAGGTTTCAGAATTTACGTCAAAGCCTGATCGCCCCCATGATCACCTTTAAATTTATATCTATTTAAATTTAAATTTGTTTTATATAGAAAGAGAAACTATATTATAAATTAAAAAAGAGAGTATTGTAAAGCTGGCTAAAATTATTTCAGATAGTGAGCGATGATGGTTAAAGTTATTTTCTAGTTTTGCTATATAGTTTTGATGGTACTCTCTAGTTTGTTAAAAAGTACTCACAAAAAAGTACTCACAAAAACGGGGAGGCTAATGGCAACAGGGTAACTTTTTGCTGTTAATTAATTTATGACTATTTTAGTAATTTATTTTTTTATGATCGTAATAACAAATAACACTCTCATATTACTCTCTAATATATTTTGCTTTATCGGAAATTCTAACCTAATGGAAAGATATTATGCCAGATGCAACTTATAATTTTTTTAACCATTAGATATTCATGATAAGTTTTATATAGCTCTTTAAATTATTAATATTTTAAGCTGTTGTTTCTATTTTCTTCTATAAATCGGGTTGAACTCGACATTGGATCTTCCGAATCATAAGATCTTGCTGAGAAAGTTGTTTCAATAAATAAGGACCTAAGTAGTGAACTCGGGTAGCCCAAACTGGGCTTTTTAGATGGAGAGTTAAGGTTCCCTGAGAAAGATTCATAATTCGACAATAAGGAACAATTTCTGGAGGTAAAATTTGATTTAAAAAAGTTTCTAGCGCAAGGATTTTTTGTGCTTTTTGGACAAGTAGTTTAAGTGCATTGCTTTGCAAGCACTCTTTAATTGATTTAGCATCATTAGTTTGCATTTACTTTATTCTGTCAGAAAATTTTTCCCTTCATGCATCAATGATATACAATGCTGGTTATGCTTGGCAATCTTATTAAAAAAATAGTTGGTACTCGCAACGAGCGGTTGCTTAGAAGTTATTCAAAGATAGTCCTCAAAATTAACGCCTTAGAACCCAAGATTAAGGCTCTGTCTGATCAGGTTTTGCGTACCAAAACCAGTGAATTTCAGAAGCGACTTAAAACAGGTGAAACTTTGGACGCACTATTACCAGAAGTGTTTGCTGTAGTGCGCGAGGTGAGTATCAGAACTTTAGGGCTTCGTCACTTTGATGTTCAATTAATAGGGGGAATTGCTCTTCACAATGGTAAAGTTGCAGAAATGCGTACAGGGGAAGGAAAAACCTTGGTAGCAACAATGCCTGCTTATCTTAATGCCCTGACTGGAAAAGGTGTCCATCTTGTTACTGTAAATGATTATTTAGCTAAACGTGATGCGGAATGGATGCAACCTATTTATACATTTCTAGGTTTAACGGTAGGCATTAATTTACCAGGAATGGGGCCTGTAGAAAAACAAGCTGCTTATGCAGCAGATATCACTTATGGTACCAATAATGAATTTGGTTTTGATTATTTACGAGATAATATGGTATTTAGTTTAGACCAACGTGTTCAGCGCCAATTGAATTACATTATTATTGACGAAGTCGATTCAATTTTAATTGATGAAGCCCGAACACCTTTGATTATTTCAGGACAAGCAGAAGAGTCCTCTGATCTTTATATTAAAATAAACAAACTGATTCCCTTTTTAAGATCACAAAAAATGGAAGAAGGAGAAAAACAAAAAGAGGTGGGGGAAGAAGATGCTGGTGATTACACCATAGATGAAAAAAATCGACAAGTTTATTTGACGGAACAAGGTCACCGAACTATAGAAGCTTTGCTTGTAAAAGAAGGGCTTATGAAAGCTGGGGAAAGTTTATATGATGTGGTAAATATGTCATTAATGCATTATGTGTACGCCGCTTTGCGTGCACATGCATTGTTCTATCGGGATGTGCATTACATTATAAAAAATAATGAGGTGATTATTGTCGATGAACATACGGGTCGGTTAATGCCGGGACGTCGTTGGTCTGATGGTTTGCATCAAGCAGTTGAAGCAAAAGAAGCTGTTCCTATTGCATTAGAAAATCAAACCCTGGCGACGATTACTTTCCAAAATTATTTCCGTCTTTATGAAAAGTTGTCTGGAATGACAGGTACAGCTGATACCGAAGCGTTTGAATTACAGAAAATCTATGGTTTAGAGGTTGTTGTCATTCCTACTAACAAACTAATGATTCGCCGAGATGATCCAGATCAAATTTACTTAACTTCTAAAGTAAAACTCCAGGCGATTGTTGAAGAAGTTAAGAAATGTCATGCAAAAGGACAGCCCTTGTTAATTGGAACTGCTTCGATTGAAGCCTCTGAAGTAGTATCACAGCTACTGAAAACAGCTAATATTAAACATGAAGTTTTGAATGCTAAAAATCATGAGCGTGAGGCAAAAATTATTGCTGAAGCAGGGCGTCTTGGAGCAGTGACTATTGCTACGAATATGGCTGGACGTGGAACCGATATTGTTTTAGGTGGAAATTTAGAAGCTGAATTGGCTGAATTAGATAACTTATCTGAAGCAGAAACTAAAAAGCGTAAAGTAGAGTGGCAAAAACGACATGATGCCGTTATTGCAGCAGGGGGGTTACACGTATTAGGAACTGAGCGTCACGAGTCTCGCCGCATTGATAATCAATTACGTGGTCGTTCGGGACGACAAGGTGATCCTGGTTCTTCCCAATTCTATCTTTCAATGGAAGATAATTTGCTACGCATTTTTGCTGCTGAACGAATGTCCAATATGATGCGTCGCTTAGGCGTAAAAGAAGAAGACGTTATTGAACATAAATGGATTAGTCGTGCTATTGAAAAAGCCCAAAAACGTGTGGAAGGAATGAATTTTGAGATTCGAAAGCAGTTGTTAGAGTATGATGATGTAGCTAATGAGCAACGTAAAGTAATTTATCAGCAACGTTTTAAATTATTACAAACCAATAATATTGCTAATATCATTAAAGCAATTCGCGAAGAGGCAGTGAGTGATATGGTGAGTCTTTTTATACCACCTCAAAGTTTAGAAGAAGAATGGGCTGTCGCAGATTTAGAAAAGCAGATTCATGAAGATTTTGGGGTGGCTCTTCCTATTGCGGAATGGCTCGAAAAAGATGTAGCTCTGCATGAAAAAAGATTACATCAGCGGATAATTGATGAAATTATCCATGCCTACAAAACAAAAGAAAAAAGAGTTGGTTTTAAAATTATTCGTGATTTGGAAAAAACAATTATGCTGCAATTGTTAGATGATCATTGGAAGGAGCATTTAGCAGCAATGGATCATTTACGACAAGGGATTTATTTACGTGGTTATGCTCAAAAAAATCCTGCGCAAGAGTATAAGCGTGAATCTTTTGAATTATTCAGGAAAATGTTGGCACGACTTAAGTATGAAGTTGTTGCTACTCTATCAAAATTAGAAATTACGACGGGAAAACAGGTGGCTGAGCAGCAGCAACGATTATTTCAGCAACCGAATATCGAATTGCAATATCAACATCCTGAAATGACTACCCTGCAGCAGAGTGAAACAGATGTTGTTATCTCTGAACCTCAGTCCATTCAGCCTTTTGTACCCTCCCAAAATAAAATCGGACGTAATAAAGCTTGCCCTTGTGGTAGCGGTCAGAAATATAAAAATTGTCATGGAAAATTAAATTAACTGATTATCTGATGAGTGGTTGCTTTATGCATGTTGCTATTACTCTTATTCTTAATTTAGCAAATAAAGTTTTTATTTGATTGTATCATAATATGATATGGTGCAATTAGGGTTTTGGAAGTTTTTTGAAAGAAAATTAGAATTACATGACAATGAAAATAATGATAAAGCACTATATTGAGAATTAAATGCATAGGTAAATATAACATTTTTGAAAGTACAAGCATTTATTAATATTCTTCATTTGTATAAGATAAAAAATTCATATAAGATAAAATTAATTTATTTATACATGTATAAATAAA
>NZ_NSHJ01000146.1 GCF_002871095.1 Coxiella-like endosymbiont | reverse complement strand
GTGTAATATAAATTAATTTTCTTTTTTATTTTATCTAACTCTCGATAAAATTAATAACCAATCTTACTAATTTAAATAAATGTTGTAGGTACTTGTATATCAGTTTATTTACTTGATAATTTAAAAGAATTTCATAATTTTCTTTATCTTATAGAAAAGTAATTACAGATATGTTTATTTTCTACTTAAAAAATCAATTAATACAGATGCTGAAAATAATACATACTGTAGTGGAGGTTATGAAATTTTTACAATTATTCTTAATTTTATCCAAAATTAATAAACGCTAGCTATAAGTCTAAAATAATTTGAGATCTTTTTGTACAATAACGGTATAATAACCCTTACATTCTATGCCGTTTCTGTGGCTCACTTCTTTATCGAGATTATTCTACATAGAATTCCTAGAATTTCCTATAAAAATCGCAATCTTAAGAGTAAGTATCATAATCCATCCTTGCTTGATTCTTCTATTCAAACGCTTTATTTCCTAAATAAGCGCCTCCTAAAATCTCAGAGCCATTCATTATTTGAAAATAATTCCTTAATATCCAGTGAAAACAGAATTGCTTTGAAAGAAGCTTCTCTAACAAGATCTCGCTATTAAAGGGATCAGTCATCAAATTTAGTAATTTTAGAGTAAATAATATCTATAAATCTATAAGGGAAAGGATCTTCTTGTAAGCACATAGAATCACTTTTGCTGCACCTACACTTAAAAAAGATTATAATAGCGGCTACTTATATACTCTTTATGAGCAATAAATGTATAATTGGCAATTTTCATTAAAAACAGCTATTACTGATATAGCTGAATTATGTCGTGAATTAGCACTCGATCCAAAAATATTTTCTCAAAGTCCTGAGACGACTCCTCATTTCTCCTTACGAGTACCAAGAGAATTTATCGCACGCATGGAAAAGGGTAACCCCAAAGATCCTCTATTATTACAAATTCTACCTCAAGCTAGGGAACTGCTAATCAACTCTTCAGGTTATTGCCTAGACCCTCTCAATGAAAAACAATCAAATCAGATCCCAGGTCTTCTACATAAATATCATGGGCGAGTGCTACTCACACTAAGCGGCGCTTGTGCAATTCATTGTCGCTATTGTTTTCGTCGTCATTTTCCCTATCATAAAAATACGCCTGGGAAACAAGGATGGAAGAGAATTTTTGATTATTTAAAATCAAATACTTCTATCACCGAAATTATTTTAAGTGGAGGTGATCCTTTAATAGTGAAAGACAACCTACTAGCTGAATTCATTTCTTATCTTGAAACAATCACTCATCTCAAACGCTTGCGTATTCATACACGTTTACCCATTGTTATTCCAGAAAGAATTACAAATGAATTTATCCATTTATTAGATTATACGCGATTATTACCTACAATTGTTATCCATTGTAACCACCCTAACGAAATCGATCAATCTGTTATAAGTACTTTACGTTCTTTACAAAGAACAAGAACAACCTTACTCAATCAATCTGTTTTATTAAAAAATATCAATGATCAAGCAGACACACTCATTCGTTTAAGTGAAAATTTATTTGAAGCTGGTGTTTTACCTTATTATTTACATCTCCTTGATCGGGTACAAGGAGCCGCGCATTTTGAAGTAAGTACAGTAAAAGCACAATATCTAATTTCAGAAATGATACAACGTCTGCCTGGTTATCTCGTTCCTAAATTAGTAAAAGAAATTGCAAATGCTCCAGCAAAAATACCTATTTTTATTAATCTCTAAGACACTCTTTAAATTTTCTGTCCAGAAGTTTCTTATTATAAATCAGAAAGTCAACTTAACGTTGAGGATACTAGGTCAGAATTTAGTTGGCTTTAAAAAATTAGTATAAAATTATGAGGGCTATTATATCTCTTCACGTAATAACTAAAATTCCATCATTCAAAATACGTCCTATAATGGTTTAACTAATATTCACTTCTTTGAAACGAGTCAAGGAAATTTCCAAGATATTTCGAGAAATCCAACCTTTTTTTAAAATGATCAGTTGTTTATTATTCTATATTCTACAGTCCAATAAAACGTATAAACTAAGATCAATTAAAATAAATTTCTATTATTCATCGAATCAAAGCACAAAGTTTATATAAGGCATCAAAATTTTAAAAATTGAAACAAAAACATAAGAGAGATTCTTAGAGATCAATAAAAGAGAAACTATCAAAGCTTAAACTTTCACTAAAACTTTCAGAATATAAAAAATTTTATGAAAGATATTCAACAAAATAAATGTTTATTTTAATTTTTTATTTTTTACTCCTTTCTTTTTAGCTAACAAAGAGAGTAAGATATTATTATTCGCTAAATTTTTTTACCTTTTATAAATACTCACACTATCCACTTTATAAAAATCTCAAGGTAGATTATTACCTTGACCTATTTCGTTAACTTTAAAAATTATTTAAATCATAGCTTTTTAAAGTTAAGTGTAGTTTTAAGTTAAGTGTAGTTTTCTAGAATAGAAAAATTAAGGTGCTATTTTCCATCCAATAATGTTAAGTTTATACAATATGCTTCAGCATTTGTTAAACGTTCAGGATAAATTTTAATAATTTCATTCCCTTATTTATTTAAATAATTCAGGTAATTCAGCGATAGGAAATACTAGCAACCATCCTCCCGTAATAATAATAGCTGAAGATATTGCAATTCTTTATTTGTCACCCACCAAGGTTCCATTACTTGTACTCCTGTTAGAACGGACTGTAATAATACTTTTCCTACTTCAGGTTTTTAAATACAAATTAACCAGAGTCATTAAAAAACCATAACCAGAATCAGAAGTTAATAAGTAAAAATGTTGATTTGTATTCATTAAAACTGACACAAATTAATCCCCAGCTTCAGGTATCAATTAACCTTTTATTAAAGGTTTACCTAGTCTCTGTGAAGACGGTAATTTATACGCTACTAATACATAAGCTTTTTCCTACTCGCTAAATCTAACAAAATTACCATCTCTTTACTTTTATACGGATCTGAATTTACATTAAAAATTCATTCCTAAATAATAATTTAGGTTCAGGGTATCACAATATCGTGTTTTTTCTGCAAGAAAAAGAAAGCAAACCTTTTTTGATAAAACCACGGTAACGGACTCAGATGAAATCATTGCGTCTTTACAAAAAGTTTGCTTTCATAGCAGGTTTTTCAATTAAAGGAGATTAACGCCCCCCCCCATGCTCATAATTTTTATTAGTAATTCATTAGGATCGAATTAATTTTGTATTTAATACTAAAATTTATTTGATCTCATTTTGTTTTTTAAGCTAATAGCGTCTATTCTGCTCAAATTCTCTTTTCTCTAAGTCTAGCCAATTGACGTAATTTAATTTCAAGAATAAGATTATGTTAGTTTTAGCTTGGTTTAAATTGTTTCATTAAAACAGGTTTTGGCTTCTCTTCTTGAGCATAATCATAATAATTTTTTCTAAATTCAAAAGATAATCATCAATTTATCTAAGATATGCAATCATTAAATATCGATTTCCAATCAATATTACAACCATTTCCAAACGCTTTAGATTTGATATAAGATAACATTCTTTTAAAAAAAGACAGCAAATTTTTAATATATCTATGGCCGTCCGTTTAACTCCTCCGATAACATTTAAATTAACCTGATAACTATGTTCTAAATCTGTTACGGCAAACAAATACATCATTAGTTCATCAATTATTCATCCTATGAAAGCGAGGAAACATAATAAAGCCACTTGGGATTTTTATGATTTGACTCATTATAATATCACTTACAGTAAGTAACTTTTTAAAAATTAACTATGCTACAACCTGCTCTAAAATTCAATTACTTAAAACATCATGCGGTAAAATGGAAATTACAGCTTCCTGATGTTCTTAACAATACCTTACAACCAGTTATATAAACATAAGCTACTTTTTTGCTCCATAGATGATTTGAATTGCACTACTACTATTGATAATAGTAGTGATAATTACAGCAAACGTTGGATAGTTAGACCCTTAAATAAATTTTATCACTTCTTTTAAAGTGGCCTCGGGGTTATCTAATAAATCAACGTAGGTATCTGCTACCTCAACAAGATTATGGGGGTCAGGATAATTATCTATTACCATACTTACTGCAATTCCTGATCTCCCACTTAATAATATATTTGGTAAGTGAACTGGAAAAAAAGAATTGGTTCTTGTAATAATCTAACATCAAAATAAAAGAATCTAGCATCGAAATAAAAGATCCAATTCAGAGTTCTCCCATCTTAAAGTTTAAATCATAACAGCCAAACATATAGAAAGAAAGTCGAGCTTCGGTATAAAACGGCATCATAACTGCGAATGATTTAGGATCCCCATCAAGAGCTCCCCATAAGTGTGCCCCTATTCATCTACAAAAGGATAGCGATTACAAGAAAAAAGAGGGGAAATAGTTATTGTGTTATTAAAAGCAAGAAGCACTTTCTGTATAACAAGTGGTTCCATTTTTGTGAGGATAAAATTTACCGATAACCTCCTCCTACAGTTTGCAGGGATTTTTTATACTGAGCACTCGATTGTAAATTTAATTTTGATACATTGTAAGGAATGTATTGTTACTCTAACTTTAAGTTTTTTCAAAAAATTCTGCTAAAAGCTGCTAATTAAAGGCTACTACTAGCTAATAAAATATATATTATTATCTCTCACAAAGAAATATATATGACTGGCTTAAGTCTCATAGGAGTATATAAAATTTCTAGACATTTG
>NZ_NSHJ01000145.1 GCF_002871095.1 Coxiella-like endosymbiont | reverse complement strand
ATATTCAATATTGTAATGTTTTTCAGTACTTTTAGTATAACGGATGAATTAATAAGAGTATCTTTTAAGGTTCAGTCTTATATGAAAAAAGTAACACAAAGAAAGTGCGCATTGAATGAAAAAGAATAGAAAAGATTAAAAGAAATACAATTGAAATTAATCTTCATGTATGAATATAAGCTTTAATGATATTATTAAAAGCTTATATTCAGTTTAATAAATTTATTGAAGAACTAAAAACGAATATATTGAAACTAAAGGCCACTACTGAACATCTTAAGATGTCAGCCGGTTTTCATATACATAGAAGAATCAAGGATTTTGCCCCAAAATGCTTAGATGATTTTAATAACCCTAGATAGCCATCTTATAAAATATGTAATAAATAAGCAGTTGTTTTATGAATAGATGGCAAGAAATTCTTAAATAATCTCTGACTCGTTTAGAATCATCTATACCGTTAATAATTAACGGATTAAAAGCATTTAAGTCTCAATTAACGAATTTTTCTACAAAATAAATGGCAATAAAATTCGTACACTCGAAGAACTAGAACACTTTAAATCTTTGGCTAAGAAACTTTAAACTTAGTATAGAGTATTTTAAAATCTACATCTTTCAATATTTGTAAATCCGATTTTGAAAATAAAATTTATGATCCTTTTGAAGAAATAGAGAAGACGCTTTAGAAAAGTTAACAACAATCAAGATACAGTTTTTTGCTCTTTTTGTATGATATTGATATATACAACTAAAATAAAGTTTCCATACCAGTATGTCACAACTATTTTTCATAATATTAAAACCTGTCTGAGTCGCGCACATTATCGATACTTTTAAGAATTCACGTAAATATTAAAATATTTCGGTCAGCACAAGATATTATTCACCAAGTGCTCCGTGCAAATAAATCACTCTCATAGGGAGGCAACTCATTTCTTTCAAAGAATACAATTTTCATCACTTTCAGAATTAAAAGACCAGTATTTGTTAAATATATATGGGGTGTTTTCATCCAGAAGATCACCAAAATTAGAGAAAATTTTATGATCCCATTCTGTAAATGGTGGCACAAAGCCCTTCTCTCTTCAATACTCTGTTTAAAGATGAGCTTCTACACTATAATCCTCCCATAAAAATAGTATTCAGAAAGGGACTCAGGATTTTCACTCTTTGATGATAATTGCTTTCAATTTCAGTGAAATTTGAGGGACATCTTAAGCAAGGAAACTAATAACTTCTCCTTATAGCCTCTTCATTCAAATTTTTTGAACTGTTTGGAGCAACTAACCATCTGCCGTCATAATAGGTGAAAGAAGTTTAAAGAATAATAAATTTTTTGTGTGTATAATGTTTTACCTTGTATTTGGGTGTTATTTCAAACCTTTTAGGCTTCTCACCAAAAAACCATCAACAGCGCTCTTTAAAACTTTTTTAAATTTATTCAAATTAGGGCTGTTCTTATCCTTGAATTTTATGATTTAACTAAGGGAGCTAACACCTTATAGATTTTTTCTTTTTTTGTTGAGGGTACAAAAATACCTGTAAACCTATAACTTTACCTTGATTCCTATTCTATAAAGGAATCTAAAAAGATTTAACGTTGTGTTAATTAGATACTATCATAGTCACTTCAGATAGACGAATGATACATCTTTTTAAGAAAGATTGCCTTATTTTAAAATCGTATTCACTAAAGCTTCTTCATATTTCTGTTTTGACGTAATAGAATAAAAAACATTTATATCATCGTTTTTCTTAAGTATAAGTTATTATACTATAAATATTTTAGATCATCTCAAAGAAAATATCTTTAAATCATATAAAAAAGGCCTATAAAAGGGCATACCCGAGGGGGAATGGAACGCGGCGGGGCCAGACACCACACACAACACACAGTACGGACCTCATTTAAAAATGAATTAACTAACCCTGTTTGTGTGTTTTTTAGGGGGGTATAAAGAGAGAGACGACCCCCCAACCTTACAGGGATTTAAAATAGGTTATTTTAGTTCGATTTTTGTTCCAGGTACTTTAAGTTTTTTTCTTCATTCTGAATGCGCTGATAAATTTCTTCTCGATGCACTGGAATATGTTTCGGTGCTTCAATACCAATTCGTACTTGATTACCTCGAACTTCTAAGACTGTTATGACAATCTTTGCGTTAGATAAATGACCTTGAAAAGTAGTTGAACCTACTGGGAGTTTACTTGTTTCACTTTTAAGTTTCTTATCATTTCCAATGATTAAACGCTGACCAAGGGTTCTGGTTAGAACTAACATGATTAACTTCCTTTATCTTCAAGCTACCTTGCTAAATCGGTAGCAGTTTTACGAAGAATTTCCTGTACATACTTTCCTTGAAGTCTCAGGAGATTCGCTTAAAAAGCGTTCTATTCTAATAGATAAACTTTAAAACAAACCATTATACCTAGGATAGCAAGAAGTACAAGGAGGATCAAATTTTACATTTAAAACTTTTGAGTTATATTGGTGATCTTCTGTAAACTTTAACACCCACAGAAGTTCCCACAAGTAAAATATCCGCGGGGCGATGAGCAAATAGTCCATTACTGACAACCCCAGGAATATTATTCAGTATTCTTTCAAGTGTTAAAGGATCAAGAATATTTAAATTATGAACATCCAAAAGAACATTGCCATTATCAGTAATGTACCCTTGACGATAAATAGGATTACCTTTTAATTTTAAAATTTCACGCGCGACAAAACTTCGAGCCATTGAAATCACTTCAATGGGCAAAGGAAATTTACCTAAAACGTTAACTTCTTTGCTGTCATCTGCCACGCAAATAAAATGCTTAGAAGCGGCAGCGATAATTTTCTCACGTGTCAATGCACCCCCGCCGCCCTTGATAAGATAAAAATGTTTATTAAATTCATCTGCACCATCTATATATACTTCCAAATTTGAAACTAAATTAAGATCCATTAAGGGAATCCCTTTTTCCTTTAAAAGTTTCTCCGTAATCATAGAACTAGCTACTGCACCCTCAATTGGGTGTTTCATCTCAGCAAGTGCATCGATAAAATAATTTACGGTGGATCCAGTTCCAACGCCAATAATGTCAATATTTTTGATATATTGAAGAGCTTCTAACGCTGCTATTTTTTTAAGGTTGTCTTTTTTAACATTCTTACTCATGAGTAAATTAATTAAAACTTCTAATTTTTTACCGTCCATGTACATAATAGTTTTATTAATCTAGGTATATTATGGAATCACTAATTATACCAACATCTTTGGTACATCTTCTGACTGAGTAAGTCAAGTTACCTTAAAAATATTTTTTATTTTCATAATGGCCGTGATACGGTTACTAACGAGGATTAAACGTAATACTTTGGTATGTCCTTTACTACCCTGGGATTGTCAAGTAGGTTATAACAAATGCTCTGTAGGAAGCAAATTTTTATATCAATGATATAAAATATAAGCCTTTTAAAAAAAGCAACCCTACTTGAGTATTACAGAAGAGACCACCTCCACCCCCCGAGAATCCCCTCCCACATCATCCAGATAGGATAACCTTCGACTCTACTTTATTATCTTTGTAAGTCAGTCCTGTTTACTCAATTATCTTTTGTAAACAAATTCTTTTACTTAAATCGATATTAAAAAACTACTGGTTACTCATACTGAGTATCATACTGAGTATATAGTAAGGTAACTTTTTTAGCCACATACTCTTATATACGATAAACGCTTCAGCATAAACATATTGAGGATATTGAAACAAAGAGATAATATTAGAAACTATTCTACATGATACCCCTTTTTCTTTGAAAGCCTCAAAAAACAATACACCTCACCTAATCCCTCAAAAATTTTTAAGGTCAGTATTAAGTGTATTGGGTTCTATTAGTTTTTCGAGCAAAATCAATTTAAAATTGACAAAATCAATGGAATATTAGAAAGACTTTAATTTTTACTTTTGATACCATAGCTGATTTGAGTTATTCGATTATTAGATTATTTTAGCTTGACTCTCGTTACTTAATACATCTATTTTTAAAAAAAAATACTATATTTAAAATAAAACTATATTTATATGATATCAGTTTATCTAAAAATTAATGGATTTTATTATCGACCTACGCCATAACTAACACAACGACGATCATCGTAGTAGACTATAAATAAAATTCATGACCTCCCATATTAATTTTTTAGCTCTCCTTAATCCAAACTAACTAGAACCTAAACGATGAGAAAGATCAAACTAATTGATCTAAAAATTTCATGGATTTATCATTTTTTAATGAATATATATATTAAAATATTTATTAAAATTAAAATTTGAAATAAAATCTTTAGAAAAGATAGATATTTTTAAATGAGGATCTTGGTAAGGGGAAAGTGTTACTGCGCTCACTATATTTTTCTCATAGGAAATCTTTAATATTTCCATAAAATATTGAAATATTCTTAACAGTAAATACGAAATTAACTTTTTTAAAAAACTATTAAAAAGATTTTAGGTTATTGAAAAAAGTTCATCATGAACCATAATTTTACAAAGTGTACTGAAAATATTAATCAACAAAGACTCTGAGAATACCGTATTATTAAATTTACAATAGTTGTTCAGTTTATCGTGTAAGTTATTTTAAGAAAATAGATGTTCCAATTCCTTTAACTCTTAGAGAGACTAAGATAAAGTGACGTTTTATTTTGATTTTTAACCAACCTAAAAGAAGATCCCTTCAAAAAATTTCATGATTCTGTTTAAAAATTTTCCAAGTTTATTAGAAATATTTTTTTGTAGTTGGAATATCTAAGCTTTATTT
>NZ_NSHJ01000144.1 GCF_002871095.1 Coxiella-like endosymbiont | reverse complement strand
TCCTCCCTTTCTCCTCCTCTCCTCCTTTCTCCCCCCCTCCTCTCCCCTCCCTCCCTTTTTTCCTCTCTTTTTCTCTTCCCTTCTCTCTCCTTTTCTCCCTTCTTCTGCCCCTTCCTCCCCCCCCTCTCTCCCCCCCCTCTTCCTTTTTCTCTCCTCCCCTCTTCTACTTTTTTATTTTATGTTAAAACTGTTATAATAACATAGAAAATATAAGTCTATAAATACAACCTAACTCATTGTATTATTATATTATTATACCTTCTTGCTATATTTTTTCTTAACTATGATTATTGGTATTCTCTTTTTTTAAAAGAGGATTTACACGGATAAAATAGAAACACTGAAGCAGTGATTAAAAATAAAATTTATCTTTAGTTTTTTGTTAAGTATTGTCTCTAGATGATATTAACAATATATTTATGTTATGCCAGAAAAAAGCACGGTATGTTAAATAAAAATTGGTTAAATAATAGCCTATGAATAATATGAATAATAGGCTATGGAAGTTGTGATGATTGATAAAAAAAACGTAAAACTTTGTAACTCTTTGAAAAAAACAATGAAGTTTTTTTTATTTGGGTTGAGCATCTTCAGTGTTCTTACTCTGGTAGGCTGTCGTACGATGATGACTGGTATTCTGAATCCTAAAGGGGTAATAACCTACGAAGAAAAGCAGTTATTTGTTGATGCACTTGCTTTGATGCTAATCATAATCATACCCGTTTTCATCATGAGCTGTGTCTTTATTGTTCGTTACCGTGCTAGTCGTAAAATCTTAGATTATCAGCCGAATTGGGGCCATAGTATTTTGTTAGAAGCGATATGGTGGGGAATTCCATTAGCTATTATTTTAATTCTGGGGAGTAGAACGTGGACGATGAGCCATAAATTAGATCCGTATCGCCCTATAGAGGGGGTGGGAAAACCGATGCTGCTGATACAGGTAGTAGCTTTACCATGGAAATGGCTTTTTATTTATCCAGAGCAAAATATTGCTACAGTTAACTATTTAGAGATTGCTAGGAGTGAGCAGGTTAAATTTGTGTTCACGAATGATAACGTTCCAATGAGTGCTTTTTTTATTCCTCAGTTAGGCAGCCAAATTTATACCATGGCTGGGATGCAGACACGCTTGCATTTAATTGCTTCAGCAGATGGCACTTATGAAGGGCTGGATGGGCAATACAATGGAGATGGATTTTCAGATATGTGTTTTAAGGTGAAAGTAGTGGAACTTAATGAATTACAACAGTGGTTTGCTGTTGTTAAGCGGTCAGGTAAGAAATTAACTCCATTTGTGTACCAAAAGCTTATCAAACCTTCTATCAAAGAACCTGTGCATTATTATTCGTCAGTAGTATCTAATTTATTTTCACAGATCATGATGAAGTATATGCAAACAACTACTGGAATGCCCACTCAGTGGGAACATAAAAAGCCTCATTATTAATTTAATTACTAGAAAGGATCACACTGCAATGTTAAGAGAACTTTGTTTGGGTAAGTTGACACTTGATGCTATTCCTCTTCATAGCCCGATTATTATGGGCGCTGCTATTTTCATGGCAGTGGTTTTTTGTGGAGTTTTGATATTTTTCACGATTAGTAAAAAATGGTCTTACATCTGGTATGAATGGGTAACTTCTGTAGATCATAAAAAAATTGGCATCATGTATGTTCTTTTGGCTGGTGTCATGCTATTGCGGGGGTTTTCTGATGTGGTATTGATGCGTTTACAGCAAGCTATAGCAGCAGGTGCAAATATGGGTTTTTTACCTCCCGAACATTATGATCAAATTTTTACAGCTCATGGTGTTATTATGATTTTTTTTGTAGCTATGCCATTAGTCTTTGGTCTTGCCAATATTGCTTTGCCACTACAAATTGGTGCCAGGGACGTTGCGTTTCCTTATCTTAATTCTTTCAGCTTTTGGATGACTTTTGTTGGAGCGATGTTATGTAATCTTTCTCTTGTTATAGGCGATTTTGCAGGAACAGGTTGGTTAGCTTACCCTCCACTTTCTGAATTGTATTATAGCCCTACAGTAGGCGTCGATTATTTTATTTGGTCGTTACAGATTGCGGGTATAGGAAGCCTTTTAGGGGGTATTAATTTTATTGCGACCGTGATTAAGATGCGTGCTCCGGGAATGACTTTCATGAAAATGCCTATTTTCGTTTGGACAACATTTAGTTCAATGATTTTAATTGCTCTTGCATTTCCGATTTTAACCGTTAGTTTGGGGTTGTTAACACTCGATCGTCTTTTAGGAATGCACTTCTTTAGCCAGTACGCTGGTGGCAATATGATGATGTATATCAATTTAATTTGGGCCTGGGGACATCCTGAAGTTTACATTTTAATTTTGCCTGCTTTTGGTGTATTTTCTGAAGTTGTAGCTACGTTTAGCCAAAAGAAATTATTTGGTTATGTGACAATGGTATACGCCACTCTTATTATTACCTTTTTTTCGTTTATCGTTTGGGCTCATCACTTCTTTACCATGGGCAGTGGGGGCAATGTAAATGCTGTTTTTGGTATTGCAACAATGATTATTGCTGTACCTACTGGAGTCAAAATTTTTAATTGGCTCTTTACGATCTGTAAAGGCAAAATTATTATGCACACTCCCATGCTGTGGGTATTTGCTTTTTTTATTACTTTTTCTATTGGAGGAATTACAGGGGTATTGATGTCTGTGCCGTCGATTGATTTTCAGGTTCATAACAGTCTATTTTTAGTTGGTCATTTCCATAATGTGATTATTGGTGGTGTTTTATTTGGATTTTTCTCCGGATTAATTTATTGGTTCCCAAAAGTTTTTGGTTTTCGACTTGATGAACGCTTAGGGAAATGGTCTTTTGTTTTTTGGATAGCGGGTTTTTATACTGCATTTATGCCACTTTATCTTCTTGGGCTAATGGGAGTAATGCGCCGACTTAATCATTATGCAGATGTTACCTTACAACCCTATTTCATTGTTGCGGCTGTTGGTGCAGCTCTGATTATGATTGGTCTTTTATTGCAAATCACTCAAATTATCGTAAGTATTAAGAATCGTCATAATTTGCGTGATAATACTGGGGATCCCTGGAATGGTCGAACTTTGGAATGGTCGGTAGCTTCACCTGCACCGTTATATAATTTTGCTATTATTCCAAAAATAGAGGGAAGGGATCAATTCTGGATTCAAAAACAAGAAGCTAAAAAACGAGGCCGTCCCTGGCGTGTCAATCCAGAAGATATTCAATACACAGATATCCATATACCAAAAAATACTTCAGTAGGTTTCTTGATCGCTATCTTTGCTGGGGTTTTTGCATTTGCCATTATTTGGCACATGTGGATTCCTAGTATTTTTGGATTGATTGGAGTAATTGCTACCGTAATTACGCGAACTTTTAGTCAAGATATTGACTATTATCTTAAAGCTGACACAGTAAAACAAACTGAGTTACGTCATTATGAGGAAGCATTATCATGAATCCACACATATCACTGACTGAACGTAATTACCATCAGGATTCAGATGTAACGGATATTTTTGGTTTTTGGCTTTACATTATGACCGACTGTATTTTATTTGCTTCATTATTTGCTACTTTTTTAGTATTACACCATCCTGGAGCGGTTGGTCCTTCGTTAAAGCCATTGATTGATTTACCTTATGTTTTGATTGAAACCCTCTTTTTATTAGCGAGTAATTTCACTTATTGCTTAGCTATGTTTGAGATTAGTAAAAATCAATTGCCCCTTGTCATATTGTGGTTGGTCTTCACTCTTATATTGGGTTCCGGATTCGTCATTATGGAAGTGAAAGAATTTATTCATTTAACTGCTGAACACTATGCCTGGAACGTAAGTGGTGCTACCTCTGCTTTTTTTACCCTTGTAGGAAGTCATGGGTTTCACGTTACAATAGGCTTATTATGGATATTGATAATGATTATTCAATTACTAATTTTGAAAATTAATCGGAATACAGCAAGACGAATGGTTTATTTAGGTTTGTTTTGGAATTTTTTGGATATCGTTTGGATTTTCCTCTTCACAATTGTTTATTTAATGGAGGCCATATTATGAGTGCGATACTTTCTGAAGAAACTTATGAAACTGCAAAAAAAAAATTAAGTATGTACATTACTGGAATGATTTTGTGCATGATCCTTATTTTAATTTCTTTTATGACTGTAATGTATACGACTCTTTCTAAAAAAACACTATTAGCTATTATCTTTGTATCTACCTTTATCCAATTCATAGTTCAGGTTATTTTCTTTTTACGATTAAACGCAAAAAATGAACAAAGTCAAATGAATTTAATGTCTTTTTTATTCACGATATTGATACTAGTAGTATTGATTGGTGGTTCTTTGTGGATTTTGTGGAGCTTAGATTATCGCATGATGCATTGATGGAAAGTAAGAATTAAATGCCCCCCCAATATCATGACCCATAAACTGTAAATCATTAATTTTAAAAAGTATAAAATAAATTATTGGTGACGCAGACGTCTAGTTTACCACGAGATTTTTTTCTTCTAAACAGCATAGAATGCTTCTATTGTGTAGGAAAGAAGGAAAAAAGTCTTCACTAAAGAGGATGTTACTTAATGTTAGTCTACTCATACCGGTTTTAAGCAGTGAAGATTGTAAAAAAGTAAAAAAATTGACTGCTCCATTATGGATTTTATATATATCATAGAATAAATTTATAAAATACAATCATCTAATGTTAGTAAATTCTTGTATTAAAGAATACATATCTTTTTGCTAAAAATAGCTGTTTTTTTAGATTATTTGCTAATAAGTTACTTATTTTTAACTCAATGTCCTATATTTATTTTTATAAATTTGAACAAAAGAATGGTAGATTAGATAGGAAGTTAATC
>NZ_NSHJ01000143.1 GCF_002871095.1 Coxiella-like endosymbiont | reverse complement strand
AGTTATTTGTTACCACGCCATAATATTTCAAGTGTGTTACTCTGAACTAATATTTAAGAGTGAATAATGGTCGATTTCAACTTCAGAACCCATTTACTGTTAACATAAGCGATTCTTAAGGAATGTAAAATAGGGCAGAGTAAGTATAGCATGGGTTGTGAATATTGGTTTTTATATTCTTAAATTCCTTTAAAATACCTATAATTACTGCTGGGTCAGGTAGATTTATTAGTCTTTTTCTTTTAAAAAAGCGGTTGATCATGATTTAGAACTTAAAATAATACCTTAGGAAAGAAGTATTTTAGTAAATTAGCCAAATATAGATTTGATATTAACTGAAAATGAAATCAAGATTAATGAAGTTAAACCTTTTCCCTATGCATGAGCAATTTAAAATTGGTGCTATACATTACTACATATTGTCAAGATTTTTAATCCGTCTTGAAGATATTGTGCGACATGTGCGACATGTGTTATTAGCTATTATAAACTTCTAATATATCATAAAACTTACCAACGCAAAAATTTTATATATTTTTAAAGAGGTAATTTTGTCAACTTACAATCTATAAAGATTATAGATTGAGAGATAAGACGTTAAATAATCATGAATTCTCCCCTGGTCGAGTGGCTTCTTATTTAACAAAAATCACTGAGTGGCTTATATCTTTAGTGGAAGAAACTTTTTCCTTGTAAATTAAAGATATATCTGGTAGTTTTTTTTATAAAACTACTTCTTTCTAATATCTAGGATTGTGGTTATTGATATGACCCCTTGTGGATATTAAAGAAATAATTTTTAACAGTCCCGTTTGTAATTAATTAAAGGAAGCTAGTAGAAAAGAAGTAATAGTGTTAGGTTAAACAAATTTTAAAAATAAAGATAAAACGTTTTATAAGCTAGTAGAAAAAGAATTTCTTTCCGAAAATATTATATACTGACAGAAAATTATTTTAATTACGTGCTTAAGCCTAAATTATTTAAAAATTGCCTGATACTACTAGTATGCTGATAATCCTCATGTCCTCTGTCATTTTCATGACCGTTTAAGGCTTATTAAAAAACAACATATTTATAGAAACAGGGAATTGTGGAAGCCTTATTTCTTTTAATTTTAGCTTGAACCTACTCATTCCAGCGGCATTAAAAGAAAGGTTTTGAATTATTTTATGAAATATACATATTACAAGGCGCTGAGTCGTAGGCAAGCTGTTTAACATTATTCATAATTAAGAGACCTTAATTAGAAAGCAATTGATTGATTATTATTAGACTATTTATAAAACTGCGTGACGGCGAAGGGGCTCAGGGCTAATCCCAATCATAGGAAAGTCGATTTTTTTACAAATACTTATTATATACGCAAGGAAGCTCATGGAGCAACGAATGTTGCTCTGATTACTATCTCACCTTGTTTAGATTTTGAAATAGCGATTAATAATTTTGACATTTAAAAAATTATACGTCATACATATTTTTGAAACTGATACAGTCTTCTTCTCAAAATTATTATTTTGAAAAGACTATCTCGATGTGAAAGATGGGCTAAATTTAAGTAGAGTTTGATGAAAATTTAGTAGCTAAATTTCCCTATGACTTAAGAGTGATTTGCTAATTAACTGTGTAAATTGAATAGTAAGAATGTATAGTAGCAAGTTGAGCCCTACTCTAAAAGGGTTAAAACAAGTCTGTTAATCTTCATGTTTTTCCCAAATGAGGCTCATAAGAAATTTTAAAATAGAATTTTTAAAAATGAAAAAATTAATAAAATATATGAGCTTAATGTTTATAGATTTCTTTATTTTGATAGCTGTTTTTTTTCAATAGAAAAAGGATGGTGAGTAATCCTAATAAGCCTATTTGAATTTTTCAGACTCCCTATAAGGATCACTTTAAAACTAGAGTTACATTTTACATATAATAGGGTATTCCTGGTTCCTAGGGTGTGTTGTGTTAAAAATTATGATCATATTAATTATTTTCAACTATTAATTATTTTCAACTATGGGGTATCGATATCTACTTACAACAAGGAAATCAGATAGGAGCTTTGGAAAATATATAAATTTTGGCAATTTTAAAAGTATATGCCGATATTTTTTTAGTGAAATAAATAATTTAAACTACCCTCTTAAATATGCCAGGCTTTGGGAAATTCTAATGAACAAACATAAATTTAAATATCTAGTAGTTATTAACTTAAAAAAAGTCTGATATCTAATAGTTAGAAACAATTTATAATGTAAAAGTTTTTTTTAATTTTTTCTCAACCAGTTGATTTTTTAATTTCACGTAAACAGGAATCCCATTTTTATAGGGCGGATAACTTTCTCCTTGAATGAGCGGCTCTAGATAGCGACGACAAAGTTTGGTTATTCCGAAACCGTCATTAGAAATAAAATTTCGAGGCAATTTGTGTTCTACATTGGCCACTTGAGAAATAAGCGTTGTTCCTACATGCCATTGATAATGCGGGCTGTCTTCACGTTGAATAGTAAGCATTATATCAGATTGTCCTGCGAGGGCATATTCAACAGCAGATTTTCCAAGCGCATAAGCTTGATCTAGGTCTGTTTGTGAAGCGATATGTCGGGCTGCACGTTGAAGATAATCAGAAACCGCCCAATGAGATTTAAATCCAAGGTGTTTTTTAATCAGACGAGCTAAAATAGGCGCAACACCCCCTAATTGTTCATGACCAAAAGGATCCTGGAATCCTGATACTGTAATCAGTCGACCATTTGGATCACGAATTCCTTCAGAAGCTACTATCACACAATAGCCATGATTATGAATTACTTCTTTAACTTTTGTAAGAAATACTTTGATTTTTAAAGGAATTTCAGGAAATAAAATTATATGTGGAGCTTCATTAGGAGATTCTTGGCTTAATGCGGCAGTAGTGGCGATCCAACCAGCATGTCGTCCCATAACTTCTAAAATAAAAACCTTGGTAGAAGTTGCTGCCATACCTTTTATATCTAAAGCAGCTTCTTGTGTGGAAACTGCTACATATTTAGCTGCTGATCCAAAGCCGGGAGAATTGTCCGTAAAAGGTAAATCGTTATCAATTGTTTTTGGTAAGCCAATGCAGATCAAGTGGTAATCCATCAATTGACTCATTTGCGAAATTTTATAGGTAGTATCTTGCGAATCTCCACCACCATTGTAAAACATGTAACCGATATCGTGAGCTTTAAAAACTTCAATTAAGCGTTCATATTGGCGTCGGTCTTTGTTGATCTCTGTGAGCTTGTAGCGGCAGGAACCAAAAGCGCTGGAAGGTGTGTGGAGGAGAGCAGCAATATTTTCAGGGGATTCTAAGCTAGTATCAATGAGCTCTTCCTTAAGTGCGCCAATAATTCCATTTCGTCCAGCTAGTACTTTATTAATTTGTGAAGTATATTTTGCAGCAGTTTGAATGACACCACAGGCTGTAGCATTAATGACTGCTGTGGAACCACCAGACTGGGCGTAAAAAATGTTCTTTTTACTCATGGTGTTTTTCTTTCTTTAGTTTCATAGATTGGGCAAGGAGCAGTTGATCATATGGAATAGTGAAGTTGTTAAAGCGTAACTGAAGGTTGATTTGATATCAATACATTGTGAAAAATAAATTTATGTTCCAAGAAAAGTACACAACTTATCATATTATCTTCTTCATTCAGAAAAAACTTTGCACCTTATCTCTCCAAACACCAATTTTACAGTAAAAGTGCAAATATCACAAAAATTAGTCGGTGTAAAATACCTTTCTTTATATCGGCAGAGCAAACTTAATCTAGAGGTAACACACATTCAGGAGTGAGATTACATTAACAAGCCCCCCTTCCCCTAATTTTTCATTCTTTCAAGAGAGCATCTAATATGTGGTAAAGATCAACTTTTCTGATACAGAAAAAGGTTGTTGATTTTAACCAAATTTATTTCCTAAAGTTAATTTAAAAGTAAGTGCTAATGTTAAAAGAAGGGAGGGAATTTTCCTCCATCTCCTTTTTGTTCATAAAAACAAACCTACCTAGCAGCATAAATAAAGAACTCTAACGGCTTTGTTTGTAATAGATGAGGTAACTTTTTCTTCATATTCTTAACTATTTGAAAAGTAAAATCTCTACCTTTGTAAAGAGGTTATGACTCATCCAAAGCTATGAGTAAATTATTAGGTACTGGTTTTCTATAATCCAAAGATCCACAGTTACTATCTTTAAATAAAGGGGGGTGTTTTTTCTAGCTATGTAGAAAGTTAGGAGAGAGGAAATTTTGTTGGTTAAATTGCACTTTCAATAATGTTTTAGAAGTGTTGCTTTGGTTCTGATTCATACTGCTACTCTTTGTAAAGTTCACAATACAATCTATAATTTCTAATGATTCATCTGTTAGAGTAAGTCATTTTATAGCCTATACTGAGTCTTTAATTTTTTTTGTGGATCTTAATTTTAGTCTTTGAACAACTACTAGGAACCTTGTAATTCCTGGACCTTCCTAAAATAGTACTTTGTAATGAAACTGCTAATAAATCTAGTCTCTCGGAGAATCATGATGTTCACAAAAATCCTCTATTTTTATTGTATTGTTTCCTAACTCAGTGAAAAAGCATCACTATTATTCATGATATCTACTCTTCATGATATCTACCTCTTCATGATATCTACTTTTATATATCTATAAGGTATTGTCAGTATTTATTTTAATATTACTTTATCTATTCAAGAGGTATTAATAACATCTAAAAAGTCAAAATAATATCAGAGTTTATTGATTATACATGATCAAACTTATATACTATATTTAGCGGATTAATAAGAGCTATTTTAGATCAAATTATTATTGCTGTTGGTAGTCTTCTGAGCGACATAGTGGGTCTACCTGTGTAAGGGCTTCAATAAATGCTTTAGATTTTTTGCTTCTCCTCTTACTCCGGAATAATATAAGGTGATATTTTATTAATTAAAGATTCAATCGTATTTAACGTACTTCTCTGAAAATTAGGGTTAAAGTACTAATTAGGGTCAAAGTACTAGCTAAAAACATAAGATAAGCATAAGCGAAATCCCTCATATCATATTTTATTAGTCTATATTGTAGGTTTGTG
>NZ_NSHJ01000142.1 GCF_002871095.1 Coxiella-like endosymbiont | reverse complement strand
GTATCTCTCTTCTCCAAAAGGAGTTTAGACCTAATGAGACCTAAGGTAGTAAGATTAAAATATACTGAACGATGATGGGACTTTTTGAACTCACGATAGATATAACCGGAATTACAATTTAAGACTCTATCAACTGAACTACATCCATTATTAACTCCTTTACTTCATACTACAATGAATAATTATTCT
Source organism: Coxiella-like endosymbiont (assembly GCF_002871095.1). GTDB lineage: Bacteria > Pseudomonadota > Gammaproteobacteria > Coxiellales > Coxiellaceae > Coxiella. The sequence goes on along the minus strand of NZ_NSHJ01000142.1, from coordinate 4,905 downwards.
AAGATGAATCATTATTCTAAGTTTATAATACTACTTTGCCTTCACTGTTCTGAAACACGCCCGGTAGGATTCGAACCTACTACCCTCGGCTTAGAAGGCCGATGCTCTATCCGAGTGAGCTACGGGCGCATAGTTAATTAGTTACAATGATGTAACCACAATTGAGGGTCTAGTTTAAATTAGAGTAATCAAACTCAAATGAAAGATTGATCACAAAATGACTTCTTGTCTTTTTTCTTGGCTTCTAAATCGGGGTAGAGGGATTTGAACCCCCGACATCCTGCTCCCAAAGCAGGCGCGCTACCAGACTGCGCTATACCCCGATCTTAAGCAAGAGAAGATAATACTGTCGATGTTAAAATGCGTCAACAGATCTTCCTTACTCAAGAAGACTTTATTTATTTTTTAGGTGAAAAACCTAAGATAGAGAATTTACTGAACACAATACTTTTTCTATATCTTAATAGAAGAATATCTGTTATTATATGATCGGCAACATCAACCAAAGAAATACCTAATGACTGACCTCCAAGGCCTTATTAAAGAGGCTTATCATAATAAAGATGAATTTACTACTAACACTACTCCGAACAAAATTCGTAGAGCTGTACATCAAACTATCGAACTACTTGATCGAGGAGAAATTCGTATTGCTGAAAAACGTAATGAACATTGGAGTATTAATGAATGGGTAAAAATGGCTATTTTACTTTATTTTAAAATCGAACCTCTCAAAATTTTTAAAGGAAGTTACGCCTCCTTCTATGACAAAATCCCTTTAAAGAATGATCACCAAGCGGAATTCAGAAAACGAAAGATCCGCATTGTTCCCAATGCAATTATACGAAAAGGTGCTTATTTAGCTCAAAATATAGTACTTATGCCAAGTTATATAAATATTGGTGCCTATATCGATTCAGGAAGCTTAATTGATACGTGGGCTACTGTGGGTTCTTGCGCACAAATTGGAAAAAATGTTCATCTTTCTGGTGGTGCTGGTATCGGTGGAGTTCTTGAACCTTTACAAACACATCCTACTATCATTGAAGATGACTGTTTCATTGGTGCACGCTCTGAAATTGTAGAGGGAGTTATTGTTGAAAAAGGTAGTGTTATTTCTATGGGTGTGTTCATCAGCCAAAGTACTCCGATTTATAATCGACTCACCAAACAAATTACTTACGGACGAATTCCTGCTGGTTCTGTAGTTATATCGGGAAGCCTGCCTTCTTTAGAAGGAAATTACAACCAATATAGCGCCATAATCATTAAACAGGTGGATACAAAAACTCGAAATAAAATTTCTATAAATGAACTTTTACGCGAAAATTAGTATGAGCGATACATTAAAACTTTTGAAACAACTTATCGAACGTCCCTCTATTACTCCCCATGATGCTGGTTGTCAAGACATTTTAATTAAGCACTTAACCTCCAAAGGATTTCAATATGAACGTTTACCCTTTGCAGAAGTTAATAATCTATGGGCTTGGCACGGTAAAAGCTCACCGCTCGTTATTTTTGCAGGTCACACTGATGTTGTCCCACCTGGAGATGAAACACAATGGGTGTCTCCTCCCTTCACTCCTGCAGAAAAAAATGGGTATCTTTATGGCCGAGGAGCTGCTGACATGAAAAGCGGGTTAGCTGCTATGGTCGTTGCTGCCCAAAAATTTATTAAGCAATACCCCGATCATAACGGTACAATTGGATTCATCATTACCAGTGATGAAGAAGGCTTAGCAAAAAATGGAACCCGTAAGGTAGTGGAATATTTACAAAAAAAAAATATCAAAATAGATTATTGTATTGTGGGTGAAGCCAGTAGCAATAAAACCTTGGGTGATGCCATTAAAATAGGCCGTCGGGGATCACTTTACGGTTACCTTACTATTTTCGGCAAGCAAGGCCATATCGCCTATCCAAATTTAGCTAATAATCCCATTCATTGCTGTTTTCAAGCATTTGATATTTTAACAAAAACGACTTGGGATCAAGGAAATGATTATTTTACCCCTACTTCATTGCAGTTTTATCATATTGAAGCAGATGGTGGAGCCACTAATATCATTCCATCAAAATTAACAGCCAAATTTAATTTTCGTTTCTCACCTATCCAATCTCCAGAAATACTTCAAAAAAAATTTGAAATGATTCTTGACAAACAACAACTCAAATATGAGATCAAATGGAACCTCTCCAGACAACCTTTTTTTAGTGGGAATGGTAAATTAGCAGCCATCACCTGTGAAACCATTAAGGAAATTTATCAGCGTGAAACTGAACCCAATACATATGGTGGAACTTCAGATGGTCAATTTTTAGCTGCTGCTGGTTGTGAAGTTGTTGAACTAGGGCCTGTTAATAAGACCGCTCATCACGTTAATGAGAATATTGCTATTGCAGATCTCGATAATCTTTCTGAGATATATTTCCAAATCCTTCGACGAGCTATTTTTTAAAATTAGATATTTATACTACTTTTTTAGAAAATTGTGTAAAATTTTCAGCAGTAAGCTTGCTCTAACTCAGCTTACTTTACAAAAGTCTCCCTAAAACGTACCACACTACCGTAAACACATAAGTCTACGCGGAATAAATTATTGCACTTATGGAGATTCTAGTTTAATCTGAATTACTTAATATTAATCTAAAAATATTTAAAATAAAATATTGCGAACACAACAGGAGAGGTGCTCGAGTGGTTGAAGAGACACGACTGGAAATCGTGTGTACGCTAACCCCGTACCGAGGGTTCGAATCCCTCCCTCTCCGGCTATCTAGATCTAACTAGAGTCGTAAAAAAGAGATAGAACATCTATCTCTACTGTCAATTTTAGTTTACAAAAAAAGATTTAGAATATGATAATAAAGATTTAGAATATGATACGATATGTATACTGAGTTCTCGGTGGCCACGGAAGTCTTCCCTTCGCGACAAATTACCGTAAACCCCGCTAGGCCCGGAAGGGAGCAACGGTAACGGTGGATTTGGGTGCCGAAAGGTTCGAGGGCTTTTGTGGCTGCTTTTTTAGGAATAAATCCATGGTTCATCAAGTCTTAGCACGAAAATGGCGTCCTCGATGCTTTCAAGAAGTAATCGGTCAAGTATCAATTATTCAAACTCTAAGTAACGCTCTTAATCAACAATATCTCCATCACGCGTATTTATTCACCGGTACCCGAGGTGTAGGTAAAACGACTCTAGGGCGACTACTCGCTAAATGTCTTAATTGTGAAAAAGGCATTACTACTAATCCTTGTAATATCTGTGGAAGTTGCAAGGAAATCGATTCTGGTCGATTTCCAGATCTCTTTGAAATAGATGCGGCCTCTCGCACCAAAGTAGAAGATATGCGGGAGCTACTGGATAACGTTCAATATGCACCAGCGAAAGGCCTGTTTAAAGTATATCTAATTGACGAAGTTCACATGCTTTCGGGTCATAGCTTTAACGCTTTATTAAAAACTCTGGAAGAACCGCCTAGCCATGTTAAATTTATTTTTGCTACTACAGAGCATCATAAATTACCCATAACTATTTTATCCCGCTGCTTACAGTTTCACCTCACCCCACTCTTACCTGACCAAATTACCGCGCATTGTCAAAGTATTTTACAAAAAGAAAAGATTGAATTTGAAAAGACCGCACTAGATCTATTAGCTCGAGCTGCTAATGGAAGTATTCGTGACGCTTTAAATCTTTTAGATCAAGGAATAGCTTATGGGAATGGGAAGGTCCTTACAGCTGATATGAAGAGTATGCTTGGAATTACTGAACCGACTTTATTGTTTGATATCCTAGAAGCCCTTACCCGAAAAAAGGGAAATGATCTGCTGAGATCTATTAACAAACTATCCCAACAGGGAGCTGATTTTTCTAATGCTCTTAGCGAATTATTGACCTTACTTCATCAAATTGCTATGCTTCAAGCGGTTCCTGACGCTCAAATTGAAAACGATCATGAACGACTACGTCAGCTAGCAAACCTCCTGCACAGTGAAGATGTACAGCTTTTTTATCAAATTGGCTTATCAGGGCAACGAGATTTACCCTATTCTCCCAACGAACAAATAGGATTTGAAATGACGCTATTACGAATGCTTGCCTTTTACCCGGAATCAATGTTACCAGTCATTCAAAATAAACTATCTCAACACAGCAGAAGCTCAACGCATTCTTCGATATCATCTGAAGAATGGTATGAACTATTACCTCAATTAAATTTGACAGGTGCTGCTCTTGCTTTAGCACAACAATGCACTCTCAACCAAAAAACTAAAACACATTTGCATTTTACTTTAGATCCCAAACAAAAACCCTTATTACAAAAAACACAAATCCAAAGAATAGAAGAAGCAGTAAGCAAATATTTTAATCGATCCATCAGTATAAAAATTGATATCAGCAAAAACTCCAGAGACACACCTCCCTCTGCTATCACTAAAAAAATAGCTCTAAGTCGCCAAATGGAAGCAGAAAAAACAATTTTGAATGATCACCACGTTCAGCAGATAATGAAAACTTTCAACGCGACTTTGGTAAAGGAAAAGATTCTTCTTCATGAAGAAAAAACATAAAAAATAGTAAAACTAAAAACGATAACTATCTAAATTGCAATGGCAAAATATTTTCACAACATGAAATTTTGCAATCTTCTCATAGAAATAGGTATGAAGCAGAAGTGAAAATAGACTAACAAGAATTTTAATTTTACGGGGCCGATTTTTTACCATACCAGCTCAAAAGAGAGATCTTTATTTAGCCTATACTCTCTTGATAAAAATATATTTTATAACTTCACTTCAAAGCTTACTCAGAATCCTGAAGTCATCTACACAATAGATCAATTTTTATCTTCTTTATAAAATCCAGACGATCCAAGAGATTAAATTAGCTTTAGA
>NZ_NSHJ01000141.1 GCF_002871095.1 Coxiella-like endosymbiont | reverse complement strand
TAAGTAGGAAAAAAAGCAATTATCAGTTTAAATATATTCTTAATAAAATTTATTTAATTACGTTTTAATTTTTAGTCATAAATTTTATTCATAAATATAGCAAAAATTACTCCTGAACAATACAAAAGACAACGAAAGAAGGGAGAACTTATAGTTCAAAAAAATAAGAAAATAAAGAATCAAAGGGATCTAAGGTTTAAATTAACCCTAATTCTTTCACGGCATGACGTTCTGCACGCAGCTCATTTAAAGTTGCTTGAATTTTTTTATGACCAAATTCATTATGTGTAATCTCCCCAATAACTCTAATAATTCCGTTCTCCGTCCGGCAGGGAAATGAAAAAATCAAGCCTTCATCAACCTCGTATTGCCCCTGTGAACATAAAGCAATGGAATAACTATCATCCACAGGAGTGGTATTCATTAAACTCCATATGCTATCAATCACAGCATTAGCAGCTGAAGCAGCCGAAGAAGATTCTCGAGCTTTAATAACAGCAACACCTCGTTGTTGAATCAGAGAAATAAATTCTTCCATCAACCACTTTTTATCACGAATGATATCTGAGGCCAACTTACCATTAATCGTAGCATGATAAAAATCTGGGTACTGAGTAGAAGAATGATTTCCCCAAATAATCATATTTTTTATAGCCGTCACTTCTACCTCAGCTTTAAGAGCTAACTGAGTAATAGCTCGATTTTGGTCCAGCCTTGTCATAGCATAAAAACAATCATTAGAAATATCTGGAGCATGATTCATAGCAATAAGGCAATTAGTATTACAAGGATTACCTACAACGAAAATGCGAACATCATTTGCTGCATTTTCATTAAGTGCTTTTCCTTGCGCAGCAAAAATTCCACCATTCTGGTTTAATAAATCTTTACGCTCCATACCTGCTTTTCGAGGCGCCGATCCTACTAAAAACGCCCAATTAACATTGTTAAAGGCAACCTTAGGATCTGAAGTTACTTTAATATTACGTAATAATGGAAAAGCACAATCTTCTAATTCCATGACGACCCCTGTTAGGGCTGATAACGCAGGTTCGATTTCAAGTAAATGTAAATCAATGGTGGTATTTAAACCAAATGCCTGACCTGAAGCTAAACGAAACAATAAAGCATAACCAATTTGTCCGGCAGCACCTGTTACTACAACTTTGACATGCTTCCTCACTTTTCTCTCTTCTTTGTTTCTAATCATGCAATAATTTCCAATTTTTGTTTAATATCCCCCCTCCGTGACCCCCCTTTGTGCTATTAAAAGCGGTCTGAGTGAGTGATGAATTAATATTATATTATAGAGTTTTTAGTAATTAAATTACTATTCTACCACTAGTTGCCTCTAAAATACATTACATAGTTAAGGTTATTCCTCATTCGCTGATATTAAGAAAATAAGGATATAAATCTCTTATTCTTTTGTTTTGGTGATCCAATAAAATTTTGGAGAACTTATTTAATGGAACAAGATTTGCAGCGGAAATAGTTTTAAAGAGATGATAAAGTAACCAATGGGAATTTAAAACTCATCTAAATAAATAATAAATAAAAAATGTAAATTCATTTTCCACGATATGAATCTATTGAGGAACTTTATCCTCAACCTACTTAAAAACCTTATGTTTTTTGATGAGTAAAATAATACTTTTTTATACAGGAATATAAACTACTTCAACGGATAGGCTAATACTTTTTTAATATGAATTTGTAGAGCGAGCGCTCTAGAAAATTTTGTGTACTATTTAAAGGATCTACTATGATCTACTATATTTAGAGGATCTACATAACTAATTAAGAGTATGTATAGTATATTACTATGGTGATATCTTACCACTGACTCTAAACTTCATGGGAAGAAATCTCATTAGATAAAATTGATATATTTCAGTTTTAAGAACTATAATCTTTCATACAAAATTTTATATGTAAGTAAAGATCTACTTTGTTTAATAAAGTATTATCATCTTTTCCGTGAATTTGATAAGCGAATCTATCTGTTAATACCAATCATTGATCATGCTGAGAATGCTCCAGTAAAAATAAGGCAGCTATACTTCGTGCTTCATGAAATTCAGGATGAGCTAGTAATTCATTTCTTTTATCAAGTCTCCACGGAATAACCTCTAAGGGCTCTGGTTCATCACCACGAATAGCTTCCGGATAAAGGTCTGTCGCTAAAATGATGTGCATCATAGAATCTAAATATCCAGGAGAAGCACTAAAACAAGCGATAATCGACATATTACGGGCACCATAGCCTATTTCTTCTTTTAATTCACGCTCTGCTGTAAATAAAAGTTCTTCCCTTTTTTCAATACTACCCTTTGGGAATCCTAGCACATAATCATTCACTCCTATACTATACTCTCGAACCAGTAATATTGTTTCGCTATCTAACAGAGGAATAATCATTACAGCACCACACCCGTGCCCATGAATACATTCAAAATAGCGTTCCTCTCCATTGGAAAAGCGCAGATGTAACTCTTCGATTTCAAATAATCTACTTCTTGCAATGACAGTTTTATTGATAATGGTTGGTTTTTTACTCATGTTCAATGCTTATTTTCATATTCAGAGATAAAAATAATACAATTTTAAGATGTACGTTATTCCATTCAATTTGTATTTCCAGATAACCTGATTTTTTTCAAAAAATACTTTTTTTAATTTTAATTCGCACGTCTTACATCATACTCTCTTCCGAAAAAAATTAGCTGTAGGTTTGATTTTATCGATCTCACAAAAAAAACGAATATTATTCATCATTGATAGTTTCATTTATAACATTTTTATTGGTGGAGGGATACCTCAGTTTATTCTCTACGTTAGTTTATGAAATTTTATTTTATAAAATATAAACAAGTATGAGGCTTAAACGAACAAATCAAGATTATTTTGAAAGTTAATCCTGGCAGCATTTAGCAGTTTAGACGCAGTGGTTCTCGAAAAATTAAATATCAATTTCCTCTCTTAGTATAGAAAATTTTTAAAATTATAAATCAAAAACTAGCTCGTATTTATATTATCATTTAAATGTTGAACAACCACTAAATGTTTATGCTGTTAGGCTAGTAATTATTTAATGAACTTTTAATAAAGCTTTAAATTTATAATGTATATCTTACAAAAAGAATTTTATCTGATTTTTTACCTTTAAAAATATTTTTTATTTAATAGATATAAAATTATACATCATAAAAGCATAAAAGATGATTTTTTTTAAAAAAGAAGAAATTGGCTAGGGATCGCTTATGGAAGATTATTCCCACAATCTATCACTCTTTCTTTCCTTGATATTTAAAAATAACTTAACTCAAAATCTATAAAGTCTATACAAAGACTGAATACTACCTGTTATCTTAACACCTGAGAATTAGTTATCTAAGATTTATTGTATTAAAGATATGAAAAACATTATCTACATAGTAGAAATATACCAACATTAATTACATTAATTCAATATGTTTGATTATTTTTCTTATTTATCGAGGTATCGATTCTAATTGAACTCGTCTGGGAAAACAATAAATCTGATTTTTTAGGGGAGGCGAATAGAAGTTTTATCACTATTTTATTTGTTTTTACTCCTAAGAATAAAAATCTATTTTTCGAGTACTATATAATAATACATACTCCTCAACATATTAACCTCAAATGTGTTAATATTAAAAATTAAATTTAAATAATATTGACTCTTACCCCCCCTGAATAAGAGGGGGCAAGAATGGGTATAGCTCTACGTCTTCAGTATAACTGTTTTTTATAATACTATAAAGTAATACTATACTCTAGAAAAAATTAAAAATCAATAAATCTATAAAGTCGAAATTTTTTACTTAAAGCTTGAAAATCTCTAAAGAGAACAGTTGCCAAGCTTGCAAAATTAAATACGATACTTTAATCTCGAACGAGAGTGCATATAAGATTGCTTACTTAAAATTAGTTGACATCATCCTATGAATAAGAAGTTTAAAATCGTAAGGTAAGATAAATTAATTCCCTAGAAAAGGGCTGCCTAAAGCGCTAATATAGCTTATCAACCTCTCACCCACTTCGATAATGTTTATTTATTTCTTCATTAATTTTTGAAAAAATTGTGGGAAGCCAACTAAAAAGAAAGTGTTAAGATTAGCCTAAATATCAAGGTAAATAATATCTAATCACCCACCTATACAAAAAATCTTTGGAAGTATTATAAAAAAGTCTTAAGTACACTAAATTAGTAGTGTTAACATGTAACCGTTCTGGCTTTACTAATACTTTCCAAGTGAAAATTGTTGAAAAAAGATCCATACAATAATAAATATTTTTTAATTAATTGTGATGTAGTACAGAATGATGTACAACATTCTCTTCAAGAAGCGGCGCATCTCTCTTAATTTGATATCAAAGGTATATGTATAGATCACTTACTTTCATTATAATCATCTAGGCGGCTTTAAATAACTCACTGTTTCTAGTTTTTTTCGACGTAAGATACTAACATAAAAGCTAAACCTTTTATTTATCTTTCTATGATCCCTATGTATTGAAATAAATATTATCCGTAGGATTACAATTTTTAAAAGGTACATTAACAGTCAAAATTTAAATTTATTTGATCATCTACTCCATTTACGAAAACAAATATTTCAAATGGAAAACAATTTATTTTAAAATAGTAAGAACTATTCATGTTCATAATAGAAAAAATTGACTTTTAGTTATGAAGTATTTTTACAGTAGACAATACTAAAAATATTTAGTAGTACGAATACATAATTGTTAATAGATAACTATTAAACCTATGATTTCATAGCAGGATCTTATTTTTTTAAGATGATGAAACAGATGAACAACAGAGTGGTATTGAGAGTGATTATTATCAGTTTATTATTACCTCCTCAAAGCCCCATTCATAAAAGTAAAAATGTGCCTTTATTTTTATTCAGGTAAAGCTTTATTGGATACTAAAGCTTATAGATTAAAAGTGGTTTTTAAATACACTGAAGTATTTCACTTTAACAACTAAAGAAATAATACAAATTTAGCTGTTGAATAATTAAAATCATAACCAAATCTTGAAGATTTATTCTCATATTAGATTTATCAAGTTCCTATATTGTATACTA
>NZ_NSHJ01000140.1 GCF_002871095.1 Coxiella-like endosymbiont | reverse complement strand
GTATTGGGGCGGCAATCTTAGTGATTTTTATGTATCATCAAAGTCGCTTTATTTAGTAATTAAAGCTCGTTTAATAAAAAATAAAAATAGTTTACTTTTTTGCATGGGGAGGAATTTTGGAGTAATTATATTTTTTTAGTTTAATCATTTTAATTTGGCTTTGAGGGTGTATAGTTTTAATAAATGCTCTGAAAAAATTTTAGAGTTGATTCGGGTCAAGAATTTTTATTGATCAGGAGCATCATTTTTGAATCCTTGTGCTTCAAGGGAAATTCCTTTCATTTCAGGTACTAAAAAGCTAGCTAAAATACCAAGTAAAGAGGCAATAGCAACAAAAATCATAGTGAAAGATAATCCCTCATTTTTTAAAATGAGGGGTAAAAAGAATACTCCAATAAAAGCACCAGCCTTTCCAATAGCAGCAGAGAGACCATGGGCTCTAGCACGTATACGGGTTGGATATATTTCTGAAGGAATTAAAAACGTGGTCGTGTTAGGACCGAAGTTAATAAAAAAAAAGCTAATGCCAAATAGTCCAATAAATAGAAAAAAAATCTGTCGAATAGTGGGAATACTTGCAATTAGCAAGTAACAAAAGGCCATAATGCCAAAACCCATTATCTGTAAGGATTTTCGCCCGATTTTATCCACGTAGGTGGCTGCAAAAAAATATCCTGGAACGGCGAAACATAAAAAAATGAGTGCTGATAATAAAGTATGCTTTAAAAGCGATGCATGTGGACTAATGGTATTCATGATCAAAACAGAAGATACCCCATTCCCATAAAGCGCTATATCCAATAGAAACCAGGCTCCAGCTGTTCCAAGTAAGCATTTAAGCCATTTGGAGGAAAGTAATTTTTCGGTAGGAATAGCGGTGACCTTAATTTTGTTTGTATGGCCTGCTAAATCATTAACAATTCGACTGACTTCTAAGGGGAGGGGGTGCTTAGTAACTAAAAATCGGGGAGTTTCTGCTATTTTTCTTCGTAAATAAAATACAGAAGCTGCAGGGAGCGCACCCAAAGCCAGTAAAATACGCCAGATGTAGGGATGAGGAAGATGACAAATCATTAGGAGCGAAGCGAAAAGTGGTCCTACAATTAACCCGACAGCTTGCATAGCAAAAACGAGTAGTACCAAAAAGCCTCGGTTTTTTCGATTTGCGTATTCACTTGCTACTACAGCACTAGTGGGGTAATCTCCACCGATTCCAATACCAACTAAAATTCGTGAGATTAAAAGCCATGTGAAAGAAGTCGAGAAAGCAGAAAGTAATGCGCCGATAAATAAAATGAATACTTCGACACCATACATTTTTTTACGCCCCCATTTATCAGCGAACCAGCCAAAAATTATAGCGCCAAAAGCTGCTGAAGCTAAGGAAGCACCATTAAGTAAAGCAATTTGATTAGCTGTGAGATGCCATAAAGGCTTTAGTAAAGCAGTAACAACTCCTATAACAAATAAATCATAAGCATCTGTAAAAAATCCCATTCCTGCGGTTATAACCATCCGCCAATGAAGACGATTAAGTTTTTGTTCATCTAATTTGAATGTAAGGTTCTTAGCTTGATCGATATTCATTGATGTTCTTACTGTCAAGATTCTAACGAGAATTATAGTACTTGATTATGACGATTTGATGACAGCTCTGTGTTAAAAAGCAAATTGAGATCTAACTTCCTTCCCCTTCTGTCGAAGGAATTATTCTTTTCTTAGTGAGGAAAGCGGCAAGTGAACGTACTGCCTTGACCTGGTTCACTTTCAATATGTAAATCACCTTGATGGCGCATAAGTACGTGTTTAACAATGGCTAATCCGAGACCCGTTCCACCGCTCTCCCGAGAGCGCGCTTGATCTATACGATAAAATCGTTCAGTAATACGTGGAATATGTTCTTTAGCAATTCCAATGCCAGTATCAGAAACGCTAAATACAAGATGATTATCATCTGAATACCATTTTACATGTATACGACCCTTGGCTAAGGTATATTTTACTGCGTTAATAATGATATTTGAAAATAGACTTTTGAGTTCTTCTTCTGATCCATTGACGTATAAATTAGTATCTGCTTCGAGTGTAATTCTATGTTGTTTTTCTGCGCTTATTCTTTTAGCATCGGCGCAAAGTATTTTTAAGATTTCATAGACGGAGACATTAACTTTTTCTTTGGGGGGGTGGTCATCGCTTTCAAGACGGGAGAGCAATAAAAGATCATCAATAGTAGCCTCCATCCGGGAGCTGTATTGATACATTTGACTAAAAATTTTTTGATAGCATTTAATTTCTGAGTTTTTTTTCTTAAGTAAAGTTTCTAAATAACCCCGAATAACAGTTAAGGGTGTTCGGAGTTCATGGGAAACATTACCTACAAAATCTCGTCGAATTCGTTCTAATTGATTGATGTGTTCTCTTACTGCCTTAGGTAAGGTTGTTAAATTTAATTTATTACTTTTCTCTATCATTAAGTTGAAAACTGATATCCAGTTCCTCTAATTGTTTTAATCAAATGATTGTAATTATATTTTTTTAGTTTATTACGAAGACGACGAATGTGAACATCGACTGTGCGGTCATTTAAATAAATATTTCTACCCCAAATATAAGTGATCAGCTGATCCCGAGTATATGTTTTATTTGGATGCTTCATAAAAAAATAAAGCATTTTATATTCAATAGGTGAAAGGATCAGAAGCTTTTTATTGATAGTAATTTGGTGCTTAATGGTATTGATGACAATATTTTGATATTTGATCTCCTGGGATGGAGAAACTAAAGGTCCTCGACGTAGAACTGTTTTTATTCTTGCTGTTAATTCATCAGGAGAAAAAGGTTTTGTGATGTAATCATCAGCGCCTGTCATTAATCCTTTAACTTTATTTTCTTCTTCGGCTTTAGCAGTGAGCATAATTATAGGAATGTCTTGAAAATCAACTTGTTTTTTAATCCATTCAATAAATTCGATACCGCTTGTCCCGGGTAACATCCAATCGAGTAAAATAAGATCAGGAATTTGATTTTCAAGATGTTTTTTTGCTTTTATTACATCTTCGGCATCGATTAACTTCAATTCCCTCGGAAGAGAAAAGCGAATCATGTCTCGAATGGCTGCTTCGTCTTCAATAATAAGTAAGATTATTTTTTTCATTTCTAACCAAGATCTTCTATTTATTCTCAGGATCCTTAGTATAACGAATGCTTAGCAGGTATGCCCGATCACATTAAAATTTTATCAGTATTGGCCGAAGTTTTAACTTACATTTTTGGAGAATACTTCTATAAATAAAGTTATGTAAAGCTCCCAAATTTTAATAATTTCTTTAATTGTCTTGGAGGGCATTACTATGAGGTTCAATTTCTGGCGTTTTTTAAGAAAGGAGAATCGATCTCATTAAACTTAAATATCGATACTCTTTTCTCTGATTTACTGGTTTCAAAGTACCCTGAGAATAGGGGTTCGTTTCGAATTGGCGATAGCCTCCTTTTAGTTACAGAAAAAAGGATTGTCCGTTTAATAGACTTAAATTAAAAAGTAGTGAATTAAAAAAAATCATCTAAAATTAATGAGGTAGTAGTGAAGGGAGAAGGGGGTGGGGCTAGAGAAACAAAGCTATTCATGTTTATTTTTAAATAAACCATTGCATTTATTTTATAAATATAACCTCTATTGCCATAAAAATAATTTTTATAATGACCTAATCCTTTTATAGATTTATAAAGGATCATTTAATAAAGCTACAAATCTTTGGAAAAAATTCTGAGAGCTAAAAACCAGGATGGTGCATGAATGAAATTCAGTCCTGATGGGAATTTTGGTATATTAGTATACTGCGGATTTTAAAAAAACTTAGCCTAAAATCTTATAATCATTTGGTGAAAAAATTTTATGGTGAAAAAATTTTAAGAATTAAAAAGAGAAAATATAAGTATTCTAAATGATCATTCTTTATTATAGGTCTCTTATTTATCCTGATGATGGGCTTCAAAACCCGCAAAAGATCAGATAACTGAATATAACTCTCTTGTGAGGATGAGATTAATTTAAAAAAATAGCACACTTGGAAAAATTATGGGGGGCGGCCTATTTTGTTCTTCCAAGAAGATAAAAAAGAAGGGTTTTAAAGGGTTATGGTTTTTCAAAGGGGGTATGATGATCACCTAGAGGCCTCCAGTTCATGTAGTGATAATATTAATAATAAGTTTTATTTTGGGATTTACGTGAGAAAAGTTTATATATTTAAATTAAAAAATTAAATTACTATTAATTTTATTAAATTAATTGAGTTAACTGAGCTAAGGGTAGGGTGGTAGTAGATAATGATGGGTAGAAACCCTAATAATTTATTATATAAATCTTAACAAGCAATTACATAGCCAGAGGGTATGCTTTTATCAAGGAAGGTGATAAGAGCTTCTCTTCGTTAAGCTCGAAGTGTTCATCAACAATCACTGAAATTATCACTTGACTTTAATCTTTTAAGAAGTTTAAAGTAAAAATCTCTTTATCTCTCATGCAGGAGAGATAATCTCATCTCGTTTTAATAAATATCTGATTTTGACTATTTTTTTGTAAGTAGTGCGGTGTAGTATCTGGTCAACTATCTGACAAACAACTTAAAAGACTTGACCCAAGAATAAAAATAGGTTTGAGTAAGTGATTAAGTAAAAATATCAAATGATTTTGCTGGGAAGATTTGACAGTAGAAGGTTTACTTGTGTGACAATTAATATGGATAATAGGTTATTTTTTTGTTAGTAGTGGGTTTAGTAGTAGTAGAGTGGTTCCGTAACGAGTATTTAGTTGGGTGTTTTTCTAGTTAAGTGTTTTGAAGCAGAATAGAACTGCTTCGTAAATTACAACAATCAAGTAAAACTCTTAGTAGTTCTGGGGCGGAATTAAAAGAGTGATTAGTGGCTAAGCTATCAATCTTTTTTAAGTGTGATTACTCATGCCTTACTATTAAGTATCAGTGTTACTTGGTAAAACCTACAATTTTTTACGTACAATAGTTCCCATTGAGTTACCTAGTTTAACATTAGTTTTTGTTACGGTACAAAACTACTCTCCCCGATTCCCAAACCACACTACACCACAACATATATTGCCCCTTAAGCTTAGAGTTAACTAGCTGCTAATAATAATGATTTTTATGAAAATCATTTTTTAATAGAGTTAGTTTTTAATAGAGTTAGTTTTTAATAGTTTATAGAAAAATTTTATGAAACTTGAAACAACTAAATGCAAATTAGAGTTGATCTTTAAGAATTCTTTAGGATAATTTGTTTCGTTTAGATTATTTTTGAAAAAATTATTTATTTAAAATATTTATTATTTGTAGAGAGAGA
>NZ_NSHJ01000139.1 GCF_002871095.1 Coxiella-like endosymbiont | reverse complement strand
ATATGTGTATAAGAGACATGTCTGAAAAACGTATCTAGTCTGAAACCAGACTTATAAACTTTGTTGGTAAATAAAAAGCTTCTCTTGTCTCAAGAGAGACTTTTATTTATAGCGATTTTTTTGCTAGTTTTCTTTGCGCCAGGAAGTGCCTTCCAGAGAATCTTCAAGGGTAATACCAAGATTAGCCAATTGGTCACGAATATCATCAGCAGTTTTCCAATCCTTATTTCGACGCGCCTTGTTGCGGGTCGAAATAAGTTCCTTAATTTTTTTAACTTTAGATTGTGCTAGAGTCTTAGTGCCTTGTAAAAATTGCTCAGGAGAATGATTCAATAACCCAAAAATCTTGCTTAAATATTTTAATTCGGTTACTAATTTTATAGCTTTTTCTATTTGGTCAGCATCTCGAAGTCGATTAATTTCTCGAATCATTGCAAATAAAATGGAAAAAGCAATTGGTGTATTAAAATCATCATCCATAACTTTGCAAAACCGTTCGGTATATTCAGAAGTTTCTATATCCTCTGTAATGGGCAAGTCTCGTATTGCCAAATAAAATCTTTCTAAAGCCCTATGACTATTACTTAAATTTTCTTTAGAATAACTTAAGGGACTTCGATAATGACCTGATAATAAAAAGTACCGTAATACTTCTGGATCGTTTGCTTTTAGAAATTCTCGAATTGAAA
The DNA here is from genome assembly GCF_002871095.1 of Coxiella-like endosymbiont. Classification (GTDB taxonomy): domain Bacteria; phylum Pseudomonadota; class Gammaproteobacteria; order Coxiellales; family Coxiellaceae; genus Coxiella. The sequence goes on along the minus strand of NZ_NSHJ01000139.1, from coordinate 4,571 downwards.
TAATATTTTCTAGCGATTTTGACATTTTTTCTTTATTAATTTCCAAAAGTCCCGTGTGCATCCATAAATTTACAAACTTCTTCTCTTCAGCAGCTTCTGATTGGGCGATTTCATTTTCATGATGAGGAAATTTAAGATCTAATCCTCCTCCATGAATATCAAAAGGTTGCCCTAAAAGATTAATCGACATTGCAGAACATTCGATGTGCCAGCCAGGTCGACCTTCTCCCCAGGGTGATTGCCATTGGATCTCTCCGGGGTTAGCTCCTTTCCATAGCACAAAATCTAATGGATTGCGCTTACTCTTGTTACTTTCTACGCGCACTCCAACGTGAAGTTCATTAAGATTACGGTGTGACAATTTACCGTATGCTTTAAAGCTACGAACATCAAAGTAAACATCTCCATTTTCTCCAATATAGGCATGTTCTTTATCAATTAATTTTTCTATAAGTTTGATCATTTCTGGAATATATAATGTCGCTCGGGGTTCAATATCAGGCGGAGAAACACCCAAAGCTTTTTCATCTTCATGTAAAATTTGAATAAACCGTTCTGCTAAAGCTTCTGGGTTTTCTTTATTTTCTTGGGCTCGTTTAATTATTTTATCATCGAGATCTGTGATATTACGAACGAAAGTCACTTCATAACCACGCATGCGTAAATAGCGCACAACCATGTCGAAAGTAATTAATGAACGAGCATGACCTATATGACTATAGTCGTAAACGGTAAGGCCGCATACATAAAAATTTACTTTTCCTGCTTCAATTAGCTTAAGCGGTTCTTTTTTTTGGGTTAAACTATTAAAAATTTTCACTCTTAGCCTCATTTAATCGCTTATATATAATTTTGTCATCCATCAATAAAATTAAATTAGCAAGTGCGGGACCCTGTTCTACCCCTGTTAAAGCAACACGCAAAGGACGGTATAAGGCTTTTTCTTTGAGAGTTAAATGTTCTTTTATATAATTTATAATTGATTTCAAATCTTTATGAAATTTTTTAAATCCCTTTAAAGCCACTTTGAAATAATTAACTTCTGTTTGTTGTTGTAATTCTTTCGGAGTAAATGGTAAGCAAAAATTATCTTCAAAACAAACATCCACCCAATAATAAATATCTTGAGGAAACATTATATTAGGCTTTACGGTTTCTAAAAATAAATTGAGTTTATCATGAGGAATTTTTAATTTTAATTCTTCTCCTGTCCATTGCCAAAAGCGATCTCCTACCAAATTTTTTATAGCTTTTTTTTGCCAAAAATCTAATTGTTGAGCATTAAATTTAGCAGGCGATTTACTAAGAGATTTAATATTAAATCCTCTAGCTAAATCGATTAAAGATAAGAGTTTATTACTTTCATAATAATGGCACAAACGCGCTAAATAATTTGTTACTGCTTCCGGTAAATAACCCATTTCACGTAATTCTTTAATAGAACGACTACCGCCGCCGTCGTAACGTTTAGATAAGAGACTGCCGTCAGAACCTGTTATTAAAGCAATATGGCCATAAGTAGGAATAGCTAATCCTAAAGCCTGCAAAATTAACACTTGTCTAGGTGTATTTGTTAAATGATCTTCACCACGCAAGACATGAGTGACTTCCATTAAGGCATCATCAATAGCGTTGCAAAATATAAAAGACGAGGTGCCATTAGATCGGCGAATAATAAAATCTCCGATATCATTAGTTTGAAAACGTTGTTCACCTCGAACGAGGTCAGTAAAAGTAACAATTTCATCATGGGGTACCCGAAATCGTAAAGTAGGCTTTAATCCTTCAGTCAATTTCTTTTCTGTTTCTTTTGAAGACAAGGAACGGCATGTTCCAGCATAACGAGGTGGCTTAGTAGTCAATCTTTGAATTTTACGGGAGAGCTTTAATTGTTCTTCACTACAAAAACAGGGATAAAGATACCCTGCTTTTTCTAAACGTTGATAATAATCGTCATAAATAGCTTGCCGTTTAGACTGATAGTAGGGACCCTTTTTTCCTTTATCTTTGCTTGGGCCTTCTTGCCATTCTAATCCCATCCATAACAAGTCTTCTTCAAGGCTTTCTTCAAACAGCTTCTTTGAGCGCTCAACATCAGTGTCTTCAATCCGAAGCAAAAACACTCCTTCTTTATTTTCTGCAAATAAAAAGTTGAAGAGTGCCGTACGAGCATTCCCAAGGTGCACAAAGCCAGTAGGGCTAGGGCAAAAACGACTTTTAATCATTAGACTCTTCCTCAAAAACACATTATTATGACAATTTTTAATTGGCTTTCCAACATTGGTGGAATCAATGGTGCAATAAAAATATACTTATACGGAAATTTCATTAAGTAGGGTCTTTCCCCCCCCTACAGAATCTAAAGAAGATTTTTCTTCATAGGTAGATCCTATGATAAGCTGTCATTATTAAGAAGAGGCTGGAAGACCTTGGATACAATAGTAGTCACTAAATAATACAATCATGAAATCGTACACTTTATTTATTTCTGATCTTCATTTAAAAGAAGCAGCTTCAGATGTCGTAGCACTTTTTATTCAATTCATGAGACACCAAGCACCAAAGGCTGATGCACTCTATATTCTTGGTGATTTCTTTGAAGCTTGGATAGGGGATGATGACAAAACAAATTTTAACCAAAAAATTATTTTGACACTTCGTTCTCTTGTGAAAAATGGAACACCAATTTATTTTATGCGAGGAAATCGCGATTTCTTGATAGGAAAAAAATTTGCAAAAAATACAGGAGTGATTGTCCTAGAGGACCCTACAGTTATTTCCTTATACGGTAAATCTATTTTACTAACGCACGGCGATAGTCTTTGCACTTTAGATCATAAACACCAAGCTTATCGACGAAAAATCGCTAATCGATGGATACAAAAATTAATGCTATCAGTCCCTTTAACACTTCGTCGTATACTAGCCAAAAAATTACGTCAAAACAGTCTCAATCGTAATCGCTATTTATCTAATCAAATTACCGACGTGACATTAGAGGAAGTCCTGCGTGTTATGCATCAAAAGAACGTGGAATTATTAATTCACGGACACACTCATCGTCCAGCTATTCATAATTTCTTAATAAATCAAAAGCCTGCTAAACGAATTGTACTAAGGGCTTGGAATAAAAATGGAAGTGCTCTTCATTATTTTTCTGATGGGGTATTAGAAGTATCTTCTTTTAAATTAAATGAAAAATAAAAATGACAATTAATTAACTCCTTAATGACATACTAATCCAATGAGTCCCATAATCAACAAATTCACTATGTTGCAGAAATGATCAATGTTTTTATTTCTTTAACAGCCTCAGCTAAACCAATTAAAATAGCACGCGAAATAATACTATGACCAATATTTATTTCATTAACTACTGGAATAGCTGCAATAGATTGGACATTATGGATTGTTAATCCATGACCAGCATTTACCATGAAACCTAAAGTATGAGCATAATGAGCTGCAGAAGTAATGCGTTCTAATTCCTGTTTTTGATTATAATCAGTCTTAGCATCTGCATAATGACCCGTGTGTATTTCAATGATAGAAGCTCCACAAACTTTTGCAGCATCGATTTGTTTTTTAACAGGATCAAGAAATAAAGAAACTTCAATACCTACATTGGCAAGACGAGAACAGGCTTCTTGTATACTTTTTTTCTGGGCAGCAACTTCTAAACCACCTTCTGTCGTTAATTCCTCTCGTTTTTCGGGAACTATACAGCAACGCTTAGGTTTCACTTCTTCAACAAATCGTATAATATTTTCATCTGCTGCCATTTCTAAATTCAACGGCACTATTAATTTTTTTTTCAAATTATACACATCATCATCTTGAATATGACGTCGATCTTCCCGTAAATGTAGAGTAATAATATCCGCACCTGCTTCAACTGCAATTAAAGCTGCTTCAACCGGATCTGGGTAGTGAGTTTTACGCACTTGACGCAATGTGGCCACATGATCAATATTTACACCTAAACGAACCATAGTATGTCTTATCGTCATAATTCCCAAAGTTTTAAAAGAAGTTTTTCTAAGTAATCTTTTTATCGCTAATTGAGATTAGGCATTTTATTTTATTAAGTAGTTTCATATTGAAGAATACTTCTTCTTGTAAAGCAAGTAAACTATTTCCTGAAAATACATTTTATTTTCTACTCTTTTTACAGACTAAAAATCCTTGATCAGGAATATATTGATAAAATTGATTTTCTTTAAAAGATATATTTATTTTAATATTATATTCTTAACCGTCATAAATATCCCAGTTCCTTTAACAAGCATTTCTCAAAACTTCGTAAAAAATTTTATGTAACCCTTAGATAATTAATTCAATGCATTTTGGTAATGAAAAAATAAATAATAATCTAAATCTTTCGAGGATATGTAAACAGAATATTAATTCATTTATATAAAAACTGTATAATAAAGATTTACTTTTAAAAGATAAAGCATTTCATTGAATGTCGCATCACCCAAAAATTTTAAATATTCTCGTCCCGACGAGTATCAAACAAGCAGAGAGAAAAATAATGCTAATCTAGTTTTATAGGGTATAGGGTGATT
>NZ_NSHJ01000138.1 GCF_002871095.1 Coxiella-like endosymbiont | reverse complement strand
CTAGTTAGCATAGAATAATAAGCTAGCTTGGTATTGGCTATATTGCTTTTTGATCCCATTAAAAACATTTTTTGGCTACGCGATCAGAAGTATAAATAATTTTCCGGTATTTCATTCGATTTTTATGATTAAGATGTTTGTAGTTATAAACTTAATTAGAAATTTATCATTCGATATGAGATCCATTAGTATTTTTTACATAGATGTTTATAGTTTAATTTTAATCTACTTTATAACTCTTTACTTTGTAGCCCTAGACTTTAAAAAAGAATTTATTTTAAGAAAATTTTAGAAAAATGCTATATGGATAGAAGAATAATTTAAAAATGAGAGTATCCTGAAATTTTATAGGCACGTTGGTTATTTTTTTTCTTACAACTGCATTTTCTCTTAAAACTTATTTTAAACAAACTACTAATTGGTTTTAATTGCAAGTACTTATGCTTAATTAACGACAACGAAATATTAGATTTTTTTTTGGAATACTTCCTCATAAAGAAGGCTATTTTTATATCGACTAAGAATAGGATCATTTTGATTATTCCCCTTTTTTTTGAGGGTCTATTAAACTAAGAGTCAGGAGTTCTTTGCTGGGTTCAATGAATCTCCCATTAAGATCAAAAAATTTTGATTCCTGATTGCAGCTTTTTAAACAGAGGACTTGTTTAAAGTGATGATATTTTACTCTGTTATGGTTTTTCAAAAAAAATAACATAGATTTTAGAAAACACTTATGATTCTTGAGACTACTAGATGTACCTGTTCATTGGTGATGGAATGAGCTCATTTCGTCATAGATTACTTAATAATCAGTCCACCTATATAAAAAAAGTATTTTTGAGTGATAGTTAGTTAGTATAGGATATTTTATATTTTAAAACTGTAATAATATTATAAAATTATTTTTTTTCTGAAAGAGGAATATTATCAATCAATCGAATATTGCCAATCTGAATTCCTGCAAACCGCCGCCCTTCATAGTCTTCAATGTAATCAACACCTATTCCTTCTTGAATTAATGCTTTTTTAATTTGATCACAGGAAAGGGATGAGGAGTGAAAAATTTTAGAAAAGTATCTTGCTAGTTGAACTTGTTCTTTGGTTAAACGATTATTCCGTGAGCTTAAAGGTAAGCCAAATTCAGTGCGAATAGTCTCACATCCTACAACTTCAGTCTCTAGAAAGAAGGCTGCAACTAGCCCTTTTATGAGCTGTAATTGCTGGTAATCTTTTTCACCGAAGTAAGTACGACTTGGTTTTACTAGTAGTAATAATTTCATTACAATTGTTAACACTCCATCAAAATGACCTGGACGAAACATAGCTTCTTGATGTCCTGGAGTAGTGTTAATTATTTTATAAGTAAAATTATCAGGATATAGGTCCTCATAAGAGGGTATTAACATGTAATCAACGCCATAGTTTGTGGCTAATAAAATGTCTTGGTCTACTGAGCGAGGATAATTTTTAAAATCATTGTACTCATTAAATTGAGTGGGATTAACAAACAAACTTAAAATGCTTAACTCATTTTCCTGTTTTGATCGTTTTAATAAGCTTGCATGTCCAGCGTGGAGATTTCCCATAGTTGGTACAAAACCGATAGTATTTTTTAGTAAAGTTTTTCTGATTGATACCCACTGAGTTATTCTGTTAATTATTTTAAGCATCAGTTATATTTTCTTAGATCAGTTAAGTTTTCTTATTTTTTAAATAGCAGTGTTCTTTAAGATATATTCTTAATAGCAATGTTCTTCAATATTAGGAAAAGTAGAGGCTTTTACTTCTTGATTGAAATCATTTAATGCATCTTTAATGAGCTTAAAGCCATCTAAGAATGTTTTTAAATATTTAGGTTTAAATTGATTATTCATACCCAATAAATCCTGTAAAACAAGAACTTGACCTGAAGTATAAGGGCCTGCTCCAATACCAATTGTTGGAATGGCAATAGAATTTGTTATTTCTTTGGCTAAATTACTAGGTATACATTCCAATACAACAGTAAAACAGCCGGCATTTACTAATGCTTCAGCATCCTTTTTTAATTTATCAGCTGCGGATTGATTTTTCCCCTGAACTTTAAAACCACTCGTAGAATGAATGGATTGGGGGGTCAGACCTAGGTGCCCCATAACTGGAATTCCTGATTCTACCACATGGCGGATTAATTTTAAATTGCCGTCGGCACCTTCTAGTTTAATAGCGTTGGCTCCTGCTTGTATCAGTTTTTCTATACTTCTCATACTAGTATTTAAATCTTTACGATAAGAGCAAAAAGGCATATCTCCAATAAGAAATTTATTAGAGGCACCTTTCACTACAGCTTGGATATGTTGGGTCATTATGCCTACAGTTGCTGGGATAGTGGTTGAATGACCATACATGACCATAGCGAGACTGTCTCCTACTAAAATACAGTCGATTTGGGTTTGTGAAATAATATATGCGGACCAATAATCGTAGCAGGTTACCATACTAATTTTTTTATTTTTTTCTTTCATGCATTGAAAATCATGTATATTCATTAGTGTTACTCGACAATTAAAAGAATAGGGAAAGAAAATAAGTAAATTAAGTGATTATTTAAAGGTACTAAATGTACTTGTTGCATTGAATTCACTCTTTGTTAAATTTTTAAAAAGAATAAACTTAAGAGGGAACAAACGCAAGAGCATGAGCAAATTTTATAAGTTTTTAGTGATAATGATCTGCGTTTTAAGCAATAACAAAGAATTAAGGTAGAAAACGGTGAAACAAGTCTAATGATTGAAAAAATAACTAACCAAAAAGAATTTTATCTCTTCCGAGAGGTTATAAATAAGATGTTAAGAAGATATGAAAATGAAATCACATCATATACTAATATCATATGATTATATAGATTAGTAAATAGATTATATAAATTATATATATGCTATCTGAGTATAAATCATTAGCTAAATCATTAGCTATAGACTGGATTTGAATTAAATTTCTCGAAGTGATCGCTATTTCAATATTTGAAAATATATATAAAACTCAAATTAGCATGGTAATCAATATTTTATGGTTTTTCGTTTTTATCTATCATACTGTGCCTCCTATAAAAAAGCAAAAATAAAATAGTCTTTAAAATAGTTTTACTAAGAAAGTTTAATGTAATACACTAAAATAGGAATTGATTTTGTATTGGATTGCATAAGAAAAGGTAATAAAATATTAGTGCTTACGTATCTATCAAGTAGATTATCAGATTTAGTTGGTTGACCCAAACCAACTACATTCACATAAACCAAAATATATAAGTCAACCCAAACTTACATTTAAATAGAAACTTACATTTAAATAGAGTAACTATATCCGAAAAAGGAATAGGCAATCGTGTCCATGATAAGTTAATTTTATCCACTTCAGTTCAGTATTTTAGTTTAATGCAGAACTAACAGGAGCTCTAATTAATGTCACTTGAAAAAGACAAGATTAAGTAATAAGCAGCAGATAATAGAAGCAATCAGCAAGAGAATAATAATGTGCTTAGAAAATTTTAGTTTCTACTGTTAATTCTATACTAGATTGTAATGGCACCTATAATTTAATTAAGGAAAGATAATCTCACCCAAGAAAACACATGCATAATTTTATTTTATCTCAGCGGAGTAAATTTTACATTAGAGGTAAAATTTTAGGTATGAAAATTCACTTTAAGAAGGATGAGAGTTATAATCCTAATTTTAAAAATAGTCATTAACATAATAGATTAATGTGGACTAAATAAGGAACACTGGTGATATACAAACAACAAACAATATAAGAAAACAATTAAATTATTACATTAAGGGAAGTGACCCTAAATAGCCTTTAGGTGGGTAATAGCATTTTGTTTACTTTAGGGATGGATGGCTCTCCTTTCTATGAGTCTTTGGAAAAAGACTGCTTCTCTTTGTCAAAAGAGGTTACACTTCTTCAATTGATAGGGTTGTGTGCAGTATAAAATCCAGGTAATCTAAGTTAATTACTACAAAACTTATACTCATTCCATGGCTCTTAAGACATTTATACTACTCCCTCCTCCTATGGAAAAGATAGTAGACAATTTTAAAAACATACAAAGATATGATGATTACTATGTATAAGGATAAGAGGCTTTTTCCGCCTATTAACGATAATAAAATGAGTGTGTTATATAGGGAGAGAGGGGGGGGGTCACTTTTGTGATTAAAGTCTAAACATCTAAATAGATTCATTCAAAGATTCAATCATTATATTAATTTAGATAAAATTATTATATTCTATTAATTTATTAATTTTAGATAAGAAATATTTTTAATAAACTAAAAAATTATTTTAATTTTATTGTACATCTTTTTTGAAAGATTACTATAAAAATTATATACTGATTGTACTCGGGTAATCAATTAAAAAATGAGAAAGAGAATAAAATAATATGAATATAGTAGGTGATCGTGACCTTACAGATTCTCCTTGTATTGGTATTTGCAGTGCGACAGCCCTTGGTGACGAAATTTGTATTGGCTGTGGGCGTACTTTCGAAGAAGTTTGTCGATGGAATTTTTTATCTGACGATGAAAAAGTTACAATCAATCTTCGATTAGCTCAAAATAGAGAAAAGCTACAGTCTTTCTAAAAATGCAAAATGTTAGAAATCAGTACGTTATTAGAAAAACTTAATGACCTCCAGGCTCGTCAGCAAGCTTTTTGGGGGTATCTTTGACCTTGACCTCAAAAAAAAACGATTATTAGACATTCAGTGTGAATTGAAACATCCAGCTTTTTGGGGAAATCCTGAGAGAGCTCAATCTTTAAACCGTGAACGATTTAAATTAGACGCTGTAATTCGACGATGTGAGGAAATTAAACAAGAAATCAATGATGCTGTTGAGTTAATTAATCTTTTTATAGAAGAACCAAGTATTGATTTGCGTCAAGAATTAAATAATGAAGTCGAACGTTTACAAAAAAAAATTGGAGAGATAGAATTTCAAGAGATGTTTTCTGGAGAAATGGACTGCAGAAATGCCTATTTAGATATTCAAGCGGGATCAGGAGGAACGGAAGCTCAGGATTGGGCAGCAATGCTTTTGCGTATGTATTTGCGCTGGGGGGATAAACATAGATTCACTAGTAGATTAATGGAAGTTTCTCCGGCGGAAGTGGCTGGAATTAAAAGTGCTACTGTGGAGTTCCAAGGAGAATATGTTTACGGATGGTTACGTACGGAAACTGGAGTCCATCGTTTGGTTCGGAAATCACCTTTTGATTCAGGTAATCGTCGGCATACATCTTTCGCTTCTGTATTTGTTTCTCCACAAATAGAAGAAGATATTCATATTAAAATTAATCCCATTGAATTGCGAATTGATACCTACCGTGCTAGCGGTGCTGGTGGTCAGCACGTAAATCGAACAGACTCAGCGGTACGTATTACTCATATGCCAAGTGGTATTGTGGTCCAATGTCAAAATGATCGATCACAACACAAGAATAAAGCTCAAGCAATGAAACAACTCCGAGCTAAGCTTTATGAATTAGAAATGCTTAAGCAGAGTGAAAAACAAGCTGCTCTTGAAGCTTCTAAGTCAGATATTAGTTGGGGTAGCCAAATTCGTTCTTATATTTTAGATGCTTCACGGGTAAAAGATTTACGAACTGGAGTGGAAACAAGTAATATTCAGGCTGTTTTAGATGGAGATATCGATTTATTTATTAGAGTTTCTTTGAAACAAACAAAATAATCCTGCCATTGGATTCCTAATTCTTCCCAACTACGTTATGATAATCACTTTTAATAAGTAATATCATGAGATGGAATTAAAAGAACAGATTAAAGAAGAAAATGAGCAAATTGCACAGCGCAAGTTAAAGCTTGCGAAATTGCGTGCAATGGGTCAGGCTTATCCCAATGATTTTAAACGTGACCATTTAGCATCTGATTTACATGCCGCTTATGATCAACATACAGAGCAATTTTTAGAGTACAAAGCTATTTCTGTTAAAATAGCGGGACGTATGATGACTCGTCGAGTTATGGGAAAGGCCGGTTTTGCTCATATTCAGGATATGACGGGGCGAATACAAATTTATGTTACCCAAGATCATTTGCCAGAAGGAGTTTATTCAAAATTTAAAAATTGGGATCTTGGAGATATTATTGGGATTGAAGGTAAAATTTTTAAAACAAAAACCGGGGAATTATCTGTTAAAGCTAAAGAAATTCAATTATTAACTAAAGCACTACGCCCTATTCCAAATAAATTTCATGGGCTACATGATCAAGAACAACGTTTGCGTCAGCGCTATCTTGATTTAATTGTTAATGAAACATCGCGTCATTTATTTCAAATGCGCTCACAAATTGTGATGTACATTCGTCATTTTCTAGATAATCGTGGTTTTATAGAAGTTGAAACTCCTATGATGCATCCTATAGCAGGAGGTGCAGCTGCTCGCCCTTTTGAAACCCACCATAATGCGATGAATATGAATTTATATTTGCGTATTGCTCCTGAATTATATTTGAAGCAATTGGTAATTGGTGGTTTTGAACAGGTTTATGAAATAAATCGTAATTTTCGTAATGAAGGTATTTCAACTGGGCATAATCCGGAATTTACTATGCTAGAATTTTATCAGGCTTATGCGACTTATCAAGAAATGATGCTACTTACTGAAGAGATGATTCGGTATTTAGCTGAAAAAATTTTTGGCCGATTACAAATGACTTATCAAGGTGTAGAGATTGATCTAAGCAAACCTTTTTTGCGTCTTTCTTTAGGTGAAGCAATCTTAAAATTTAATCCTGAAATAAAGAGTGACCAGATTGATAATCTTAATAAAGCACGTGCCTTATCTAATCAATACGATATTGCCGTTCCAAGACATTATGGTTTAGGAAAAATTCAAACAGAATTATTTGAAAAACTTGTTGAAAAAAAATTGCAACAACCTATTTTTATTACTTCTTTTCCTAAAGAAGTATCACCATTATCACGGAGTAATGAAATTAACGATTTTGTTACGGATCGTTTTGAATTTTATATTGGAGGTCGAGAAATTGCGAATGGGTTTTCTGAACTCAATGATCCAGAAGATCAAGCAGCTCGTTTTCGTGAACAATTAAAGGCTCGTGATGCAGGTGATTTAGAAGCGATGGACTTTGATGAAGATTACATTAGGGCGCTGGAATATGGCCTTCCTCCTACGGGAGGTGAGGGTATTGGTATTGACCGATTAGTAATGCTTTTTACTGATAGTCCTTCTATCCGAGAGGTAATTTTATTTCCGCTATTGCGGACTAAAAATGCAAGTAAAAATTAATTGTAATATGACTTAAGCCTCTAAATATACATTATTATAATATTACCTCAAATACCTGCTATTTACAGAGATTCCTCATAGACCCTTGCTTCCGAATAATATAGTTACACTATGTCGAAATTAGATCTAAAAATTACAATGATTTAATTTTTTACATACTTGATGTTAATTTTCTACATACTTGATGTATACTTTAAAGGTGAGGCTTCTTTTAGTTTTTAATTTTCTACTTTTGTTGGGATAGCAGTAACATTTTTCAATAAAACTTGATTTAAAAAAACGTTTTTATTAATACCATCATCCAGAATAACAGCTAGTAATTTGTATTCTTTATTTTTTTTTAAGGCTACTTCAATAATCATCCCTACGTCTTGTTTTTTTTGATTTTTTAATTTATCTCCTGGTGTCGGTAAACTTTGAGATATAACATCGGCACGATAAAGATGACGTTTTAGTTTTCCTAGGTAGTGGGTGCGTGCAATGATTTCTTGACCAATATAGCATCCTTTAGTAAAGCTAAGAGCTCCCCAAATTTGTAAATTTATCATTTGCGGAATTAAGCTCATTGTGGTTTGGGGATAAATCCAGGCTAATCCGACCTCGATATTTAAGGCGCGCCAAGTATTTTCTTTAATTTCTCTGATTTCGATTTCGACGGGAGGTTTAATTGTCGTTGTGAAATCATCGATAACTGCTAATTTAACTTTCGAAAAAACAGCATATTTCTTTAAATGATTGAGGGTAAAAGAAATCATGGATTTTGGCAGTAAAAAATAATAATTTTCTTTTTGGCGGAAAATATAAAAATTTGCAATAATTCGACCTTTTGGGTCACAACAAGCGCCCAGTGATCCATGAGTTTCAGTAATTTTATGCACATCACAGGTAAGTTGACCTTGTAAAAAGGTGGTAGCATTTGCACCGTTGATAGCTATCACTGTGAAATGCTTAAGCGGAATAGTGTAAATTGGCATAAATACTATTAAATAGTCTAACATTTCTTGCATTTTAACTCAAAATCATTATTATGCCAGCTCACCATTGAGCAAAGGTTAACCAGAATGAAAAGTCCAGGCATAGCTAATTCATCTACCTGTTGGCCACCATCCGTTCAAGGTACTCCTCGTATCGCTTTCGCATGGCTTATGTGGGGTGCAACGGCCTTATTTGTATTATTTCAGTTTTTTTTACAGTTATCTTCAGGGGAGATTGTTAACGGCTTGATGAAAAGTTTTTCCTTGAGCGCCTTTGGCGGAGGTATTTTAGCCAGCAGTTACTATTATATTTACGTGATGTTACAAACACCCGCAGGATTGTTGATCGATCGTTTTGGACCACGACGGTTGCTTTCATTAGGGGCATTGATTTGTGCATTTGGCTGTTTATTATTTGGTTCTGCTCATCTCTTAATTTGGGCCATAATTGGTCGTCTTTTAATGGGTTTTGGTGCGGCTTTTGCTTTTGTTGGATCTTTAAATGTGATTGCAAAATGGTTTCCGCCTAAACGATTTGTGCTCATGGCAGCCGTAGCTGAAACAATTGGTATGAGTGGAACACTTGTGGGAGGTTTTTTTTTAGCAGATTTCGTTCAATGCATGGGTTGGCGTTACTCGATGATTGGAGCTGCAGCTATTGTATTTATCATTGCTGGGCTTGTTTGGATGATTGTCCGTGACGCGCCTCCTGACCAAATTTCACTTTCTTCTAAAAAGAGTTTTCAGAGTGTGAGACAAGATTTTTATTTACTCATTAAAAAACCTAAAATATGGTTAAATGGTCTTTATTCTGGGTTGATGTTTTCCATCATTACGGTATTTGTTGCTCTTTGGGCTATTCCCTACATGCAATTAGCGCATCATTTGAGTCTTGTTATGGCTAGTGTCGTATGCAATATGGTTTTTATTGGAGTAGTATTGGCAGGTCCTCTGCTGGGCTGGTTAGATAGTCGTATTACGGATCGTCGATGGCTTCTCTTGAGTTGTTCTTTAGTGTCAGCAGGATTAATAGGAGTTATTATTTATGTACCGCAATTACCTTTACCGATGGTAATGAGTGTTATGATGTTATTAGGCATGTTTGCCAGTGGTTATGTACTTACGTTTGGTATTGCTAATGAAATTGTCCCACGTCACATGCGTGGGACAAGTTTAGGTTTAGTTAATGCATTATCTGTAGGCTTTGCTCCTTTATTGCAACCGATTATCGGTCTTGTTTTGCATCTTACAGCACGTTCTGTAACAAATGTTGGTGAATATTATTCAATCCATAATTATCAAGAAGCATTAACTTTAATTCCACTGTTAATTTTAATTGCAGGAATTTTAACAAAATGGATGCCAGTTAGAGAAAAAGATAATTTTTTAAAAAAAAGTGATAAATTTTACTTTTAAAAATAAAACTCTCTTTATTCTGAAAGAGCTAACGTTTAATTTCTCTAAAAAAGAATTTTTATTAGTGTTTGCTCCATGTATAGCGTCGCTGTGACCATCCATCCATGCCACTGCTAGCGATAATTTGATGGCAAACAGGGGAGAATCTAGAAAAAGTAATAAGGGAGATTAGCTTTTTACGATAGGCATTTAATCCCCACAAAATTTTGTTTTGTTTTAAATAGTGAAGCTTAATTCTACATAACTTCAGATTGTTTCTACGAGGATTATTCGTAATCCTTATAATACCCTTATTCTTGAAAGGGTGTAATATTCAAACTAAAAGGAATTTCAAAAGAAAATTCAGGATTAGTAAAATAACACAGAACTTGTTCGATTGTTTTTTTAGCGATGATGGTTTTCGGTTTAATCATTAGCTCACTATCATTCAGGTACTTGATATTTAATAAGTAGTTGTCTGAAGTGTAGATACCAATTTTCCCGATTGGTGTTGAGATGGTGGTTTGATCCATTAAAATGGTATTCACACGATATTATAATAAAAAATTATATTTTTTCTTTAATTCTTGCTTTACGGCCTTGTAAATTGCGCAAATAATAAAGTTTTGCGCGGCGTACATCGCCTCGACGTTTTACATGAATCGAAGCGATCAGGGGGCTATAAAGTTGGAAAACCCGTTCAACACCTTCACCATGAGAAACTTTGCGAACAGTAAAAGATGAATTTAACCCACGGTTACGACGAGCAATTACTACACCTTCAAAAGCTTGCAGTCGTTCACGATCACCTTCTTTTACTTTCACTTGTACTACAATACTGTCTCCTACATAAAAAGTAGGAATTTTTTTATTTTGAATTTGTTCTTGCTCTAGGGTGTGGATAATCTTATTCATGATGACTCCTTAATAAATTCGTTCAGTAATCCTTCCTCATCTTTACTTAAGATATGTCTTTTTATCAGATCTTGACGTCTTTTCCAAGACCTACCAAGTGATTGCTTGAGTCGCCAACGAGCTATTGCGGCATGATTACCACTGAGTAAGACTTCAGGGACAGGCCGGTTAGCAATTTTTGCTGGACGTGTATATTGGGGATAATCTAATAGTCCGAAGGTAAATGAGTCTTGAGAAGCAGAATCTTGATGTCCTAAGGCTCCTGGTACAAGGCGGGTTATGGAATCAACGAAGATCATAGCTGCCAATTCTCCTCCACTAATAATATAATCTCCAATTGACCATTCTTCATCTACTTCAGCTTCGATTAAACGTTCGTCTACACCCTCATAACGACCTGTGAGCAGAATTATAGATCTTGAATTTAAATCTTGTGCTTTTTGCTTTATGACTTCCTGATTAAGTAATTGGCCTTGTGGAGAAAGGTAAATGACTGTGCTGTTTTCCCCTAATTTTACTTTGGCTGCCTTTATAGTGGTAGCTAAAGGTTCAAATTTCATGACCATGCCTGGTCCTCCGCCGTAAGGTCGATCATCCACAGTACAATGAATATTTGTGCTATAGTTACGTGGATTCCAAAAGTGAAGAGTTAAAAGATTCTGTTTAAGAGCGCGTCCGATGACACCATATTTAAGTGCTTCAAACATCTTTGGGAAAAGAGTAATCACACCAATGGTGAGTGGTTTCCTAAAAGTGAGCATCCCAATCTACTACTATAATTTTGTTTTCTATATCCACAGATTTAACAACATGTGAAAGATATGGAATTAATCGTTCATGGCCTTGGTTGGATGTTATCAGTACATCATTAGAGCCCGTTTCAAGCAGAAATTTCACATTTCCTAATGTGACTCCTTCTGTAGTAACTATTTGCATTCCTATTAAATCGGCCCAGTAATAATTATTTTCTTCTAGAGGAGTAAGTGTATTTCGTTCTACAGCAATTAAATCATTTGTGTATTGTTTAGCAGTTTCAGGATTATCAAGCCCTTCTAATTTTACAACTAAAAATGCACCTTGAATTCGCCCACTACGGAGAGAAAAGAGTTGCCATTCATCGTGGTGTTGAATGAACCAGTTTCTATAAATTAATAAATTTTTGATAGGATCTGTAAAAGAAATGACTTTTATACAGCCCTGAACAGCGTAGGGCTGTGCTAAACGACCCATAATGATTTTTTTGTTTTTCATGTTGAGAGGAGAATATGAATAGAGAGGCCTATGTTTTTTTTCAATGATGATTTAAAAGCCTTAACTTCTTCTTTGCTGTATCCTTCTTATGGCCATTTTAGCTTATGCCATTGTAGTTTTTTGAGATTCTTCGGATTGCTCTGCTTGGGTCTGTTTAAGCTCGCTTTTAGGTGGGCCACCTTTTTGAGCTTTTTCGGGGAATGTTTCAAGCTGTTTGAGTAGGTATTTTACTCGTAAAGATGCTGCAGCACCTTGACCTAGCCAGTAGGTAATGCGGTCTTTTTGGACCCGTAATTGTACATCATGTCCTCGTGCTATGGGGTTATAATAACCCACTCGTTCGATAAACCGACCGTCACGCGGCATACGTTTATTAGCTACCACGATGTGGTAGAATGGTTTTTTTTTATTTCCCCCTCGAGCAAGACGAATGACTACCATTTAAGTACCTATATTGGTTGAAAGGAAATTATTTTATATAAAATTGCTAACAAGATGCAAGAGTAGATGACAATTTAAAAAGTTACTTGTGCCTACTTTACTATCTGCTTTCTCTCCTTATGCTAAATCACTTAAAATTACTAACTCAAGTATTTAGTTACTTAGAAACTCTTATTTTATTAAACCAGTCAGGGGGAAGTTTATTGAGTAGGTCACCAGGTAGTTGGCCTTGCATTTCTTTAAAATACTTCAATATTGTATGGTCTTTCATGCGTTTCATTATTTTTTGCATTTGAGTGAATTGTTTGAGAAGTTTGTTAACATCTTGCAACGTACTTCCTGAACCTGCTGAAATACGCTGTTTGCGTGAGCCATTGATCAAAATAGGAAAGCGTCGTTCTTTAGGTGTCATCGACTGAATAATAGCTTGCATTTTAACTAATAATTTATCATCTATGAAAGCACCAGACATTCCTCCTTTAGGTAATTCTTTCATCCCCGGTAATTTTGACAGAAGGGATTGAATTCCACCAATTTTTTTTATTTGATGAAGTTGCATCAAAAAATCGTAAAGATCGAATGGCTTACCTTTTTTAAGTTTTTTAGCAATTTTTTCAGCGTGCTTTTGGTCAACTTTACGTTTTGCTTCCTCTACCAGGCTGATGATATCTCCCATCCCTAAGATACGAGAAGCTATGCGATCAGGATGAAAAGGTTCTAAGGCTTCAATTTTTTCACCAACACCCACAAATTTAATGGGTTTTTGAGTGATCATTCGCATAGAGAGTGCTGCACCTCCTCGAGCATCACCGTCAGCTTTTGTTAAAATTACCCCTGTCAATGGTAGGACTTCATTGAATGATTTTGCTACATTTACTGCATCTTGACCCATCATGCTGTCGACTACGAGTAAAAGTTCTGTTGGATTAACAGTGTTGGTAATGGCTTGCATCTCTTCCATTAATTTCTTATCTACATGGAGACGACCAGCTGTATCAATCAATAAAATATCGATACATTGTTTAGTAGCTTGAATTAAAGCTCTTTTGGCAATATCAGTGGGTTTTTGAGTGGTTTCTGAGGGAAAAAAATGTGCGTTAATTTGTCCTGATAAGGTTTCTAATTGTTTTATTGCTGCAAAGCGATAAACGTCAGCTGAAACCACCATTACTGATTTTTTTTTTATTTCTTGAAGCCATCGTGCCAATTTAATGACAGTGGTAGTTTTCCCAGAGCCTTGTAGGCCGGTCATCACAATAATGACAGGGGAGTTAACATTTAAATTAATTTCTGCCTGTTCATTGCCGAGTATATGAATTAATTCATCCAGGACAACTTTGACTAATGCCTCACCAGGCCGCACGTTACCAATCACTTCTTGACCGAGCGCTTTTCTATATACTTGATCAATAAGGTTCTTGACAACAAGTTGGGCAACGTCTGCTTCTAGTAAGGCAGTGCTAATGTCTTCAAGGGTAGATTGGATGTTTTTTTTGGTGAGACGTCCCAACCCCCTGAGTTTATTGATAGTAATGTTTAAATTGTCAGTAAGAGTATTAAACATGAAGGTGAGTGTATCATTAATGGTATACTTAATTCTATATTAATAGAAGTATTATTTTAATATCGGTAATTTTGAGTCTTATATTACCAGGTTGTTTGCTAATTAAAGCAGCAAGAAAACTTGATACTTACATTTATAGTTTATAGTTCTTTTAATTGTTACTTTGGGTATATTCATGGTTTCGGGGTTTTAAGCTGTATTGTTGGCTCTCTAAGAACGATTGTTGTGTCACCTATTGAGAGTATACTCTTTAAAAAAATTATCTCTCCTTTGAAAGAAATCACCATGGAAAAATAGTTTTTTATAATATTAATATTATTATTAGTAAGATTTTTATTTTTAATTATTTAAGTAGAGTTTAATATTTACTCTTTAGTAGAGTTTAATATTTACTCTTTTCAGCAAAAGTTAGGTCGTATTTTGATGTCGAAAATTATGGCGAAAAATTATTTTAGTATTGTTAGCTTCTTTAGTTTTTTTGGTTCTTGTATTGGTCGGGTACATTATGGGGGTTTTGTGGGGTGGTCGAGGATAAATAGGCTATTTAGGGCATTAAGAAACTATTTTGAGTTTGGTTATCAGGTAAAATAATTGATTGCGTATAAATCATCCTAGATTATATGATTCTTTTCAATTAATTATATAGAGTTAATTTATAATGCGAATTATTGTATTAGGGCTTCCCGGAGCTGGTAAAGGAACTCAAGCAGAATTTATTGCCAAGCGATTGGATATACCAAAAATTTCAACAGGAGATATGTTACGTGCTGCTGTTAAGGCAAAAACTTCTTTAGGGTCAGAAGTAAAAAAAATAATGGAAGAAGGGGGGCTGGTTTCAGATGATATTATAATTGCATTAGTGAAAAAACGCGTGAATTTACCTGATTGTCGAAGTGGATATTTATTAGACGGTTTTCCACGGACCACAGCACAAGCAGAAGCATTACATAGTCAAAAAATTAAAATTGATTTGGTGATTGATATCGATGTACCAGAAGAAGAAATTATTGAACGTATGACTGGTCGTTTGCTTCATCCTGTTTCGGGTCGAACTTATCATCGACGATACAATCCTCCTAAAATACCCGGTAAAGATGATTTAACGAGTGAACCTTTAGTACAGCGAGCTGATGATCATGAAGAGACGGTTCGAAAACGTTTAGCCATTTATAAACAACAAACCAGTCCTGTGAGTCACTATTATATCGCATGGGAAAAATCAGGTAATTCTCAGGCACCCCATTATTATCGCATATCAGGCCTTGGTACTATGGATGAAGTGCGGGAACGTATTTTAAACGTATTAAATAGTGAAAAATTTACCAATCACGATAATATTATAAAATTAATTTAAAGATATATCAATTGAAAGATATATCAGATAAAAAATACAATTTAACTTAAATAATTTTTTAAAAGCTGGTTTCTTTACTGAGAAATAAAGAGAAAGTCCCGGTTTTCACAGTTTGTTTAAAGAAGCTAGACCGATATTTTGGAAAACGTCCACGGTGATGGGGTAGTAGTTAAGATAATTAAAGCTATTTTTCTTTGGTAAGTAGCGTAAGCACTTTGCATTTTTGTAGTGTTCACTTTACGTTCTGGTTTACGAGGACGATTTGCTTGTTTTTTAAAGTGGTTTTAGCACTTCTGTTGTAGTTCGTGATTTTTTAGCCGCAGCTATTTTCTGGTTCTATCTTTGCAAAGTTTAGAGGGTTTAAGTACAGTATCTTTCTTTGTTTGTGCTCATTCTTTTGTGCGCCACTTACTGTATTGTACGTCTCGTTATGCTGTTTCATCATACTCTTCAAATACGCGGAATTTATATTGGAGCACCATTCATTTATTAGATCTTTTTCTTGTTGTGAGAGGTTTTTCTTTTTTTATCGGTATCTTTTTTATTTGATTAGCGAATAAAAATAACAATTAAATTTATATAAAAATCAATAAGTTTAAAGAAATAAGTGGCTTTTTTATGATTTTAATATAAAAATTAGGCGGCAATAGTGGAATTTTTATTTTTTAGAGTTCTTAAAAAGAGGAAGGGAAAGTAAATCTATCTGAAAAAATCAGAGTTTGCATGATATTGCAAATTACATTAACGATAGGATCTGAATGTGGAGCACAATATAATCTTTTCAATTTTTCTTATTTTTGCTGGTGCAGCAGTCCTATCAACTTTTGCTTTAATGACTCGCCAATCCATGTTGGTTGCTTATATTTTATTAGGGATTTTGTTTGGTCCGTGGGGATTAAAATTAATTGCTAATATCGATATGCTTCGGACGGTCAGCGATGTTGGAATTATCTTTTTATTATTCCTTTTAGGTCTTAATTTACCCCCTCAAAAATTGATAACTATGTTCAAGGAAATTACATGGGTAGCCTTAATCAGTTCGATTGTTTTCGCGATTATAGGGTATCTTGTTGCTTATTTTTTTGGTTACTTGCCAGTGGAGTGCTTAGTAGTTGGTGGTGCGATGATGTTTTCCAGTACGATTATTGGCATTAAGTTATTGCCAACCACAATCCTACATCATCAACATACTGGAGAGGTAATGATCAGTGTTCTTCTCCTCCAGGACTTAATTGCTATTGCTGTTTTGTTTTTGTTACACGGAGCTTCACGTGAAGGGAAGGTTTTGGTTGATATTGGCTTAGTAATATTAGGATTTCCTGCTATTTTAATTTTTGCTTATTTATTTGATCAGTTGGTTTTATTTCCTTTATTTTCTAAATTTAATCGGATTAGAGAATATCTTTTTTTATTGGCAATTGGCTGGTGCCTTAGTATGGCTCAGTTAGCTTCATTATTGGGTTTATCAGGTGAGGTAGGTGCTTTCATTGCTGGGGTTAGTTTAGCTTCAAGACCAGTATCTGTTTATATTTCTGAAAGTTTAAAGCCAGTACGGGATTTTTTCTTAGTTTTATTTTTTTTCTCTGTGGGGGGTACTTTCGATTTGAACTTTTTACCTCTTGTTATAACCCCTGCATTAATTTTGCTTATTTTACTGATGGGGGTAAAACCTTTAATCTATAGGTTATTATTACGTTGGATGGGGGAATCCAAGCAAGTATCTTGGGAAGTAGGAGTACGCTTAAGTCAAATTAGCGAATTTTCTTTGATTATTGCTTATATGGCTCTTAGTAGCCATATTATTTTAGATAAAGCGGGCTATTTAATTGAGAGTGTTACTATATTATCTTTCATCATTTCCTCATATTGGGTTGTTATTAAATATCCTACACCTTTGGCAATATCCGACTATCTACGACGAGATTGAGAGCTATGGGATATGGGAAATTAAAGAATGTATATTGGCTTTTAGCCGATAATATATTGGGTTTTAGCCGATAAATAGATAAAAAATATATTTTAAAATTAGCAGGTAATTATACTCGTTATAGCTTTGATTGTTAATGTTATTGTATTTTCTGATACAGCAGTGCTTCATTTTAATATCTCTTTCTTAAAATTAAGAGTATACAGATTAGATTGGTTTAATGCTTATTTTATTAACTGAAGAAATAATTTAATCATGTGTTTTTTTGGTGTGGCATTGGTGTGGCATTATCAGTATTAGTATTATTATTGTTATTGTCCTTTCCCTACTGTTTATTTATATTCTGATTTCTTTTTTATCTACTATCTTTTATAAATCTGCTATCTCTATAACAAAGAAAGGAGTCAGTTATTATTTTTTAACGGTGATGGTTTTTTATATGGTATTATATGAATGTATCTCTCCTTGTTTCGGAAAATATAATTCATGTAAGATTAAAAGTTCTGATTAATACCTATCGGAATCTTTGTATTGATTTTTTGTTATGAATCCTTGAATTGAGAGGTGTGCTTCTTTATAAATTAAACCTTAATAAGGAGGTTGAATCGTTGTTTAAGAAATTATTTTCTGGATGAGAATAATAAAGATGAGAATAATCATTTGTATTTGAGAATAATAAAAGTGGAAGACCTATCGTTAGATTAGATTCCTCATAATTAAGAAAGCATTATATTTATTTTCGTTAGTGTTAGTGCTCAGGAGTTTTTAAACGACGGTATTTCTATGATGTATTATACGCTGGAATCGCTTCTGTACGAGAGAAGATCATTGAATACAAGTTTAATCGTTCTAGGAATTGAAGAAGGTTTCTATGATTAGTGAAAGAATTGATTGAGCGTTATAGATGAAGCGTTATAGAGATGTGCCTTGTATTGATAGCTTTCTTTACAATTAAACGTTAGATTAGTTAAATTATAAAGCGATAATCATTTATTAAGTAAATCGTTTAAATAACAAGAATCATTTAAATAAAATAAATAAAAAATAGTTTAAAGAGCGAGATTATGACTGAGAAAAATATAACATCTCAGGATGTTGACCCCATAGAATCCCAGGAATGGAAAGAAGCACTTAATTCAATTGTTGCATATGAAGATACCGAACGTGCTGAATTTATTTTGCAACAATTATTGTCGCATGCTAGAAAAATTGGTGTGCCTGTCCCCGTTGGTCTTCGTACTGCGTACATCAATACAATTCCTGCTAATTTAGAAGCTAAATTGCCTAAAAATGAAATAAATATTTTAGAGCGTTTAACAAATTATATACGATGGAACGCCATGGCTATGGTAATGCGTGCGGGTCGTAAAAAAACTGGACTAGGAGGACATCTGTCTAGTTATGCTTCGATAGCAACTTTAGTTGAAGTAGGATTAAATTATTTTTTTCACGCAGATGATTTAGTTTTTTTTCAAGGCCATTCCTCGGAAGGAATTTACGCACGTGCTTTTCTTGAAGGGCGGTTAACAGAAGATGAATTAGTTTATTTTCGTAAAGAAGCCTTAACTAAGGGAATTTCTTCCTACCCCCATCCCCATTTAATGCCTCATTTCTGGCAATTTCCCACTGTTTCTATGGGTTTAGGACCATTAATGGCTATTTACCAAGCTCAATTATTGAAATATTTACATTATCGAGGGTTGGCAGATACGGCGAAGCGCAAAGTATGGGTTTTTTGTGGTGATGGTGAAACGGGGGAGCCTGAAACTTTAGGTGGATTATTGGTGGCAATTCGCGAGCGTCTTGATAACCTCATCTTTATTGTTAATTGCAATTTGCAACGTCTCGATGGACCTGTTTCAGGCAATGGAAAAATTATCCAAGAATTGGAAGGTATTTTCCAGGGAGCAGGATGGCGGGTAATTAAAGTTATTTGGGGCCATAATTGGGAACGATTATTTCAAAAAGATAAATCTGGTTTATTAGTAAAATATTTGGGTGAGATGGTGGATGGAGAATATCAAGCGTGTTGTGCTAAAGGTGGTGCTTATCTACGAGAACACTTATTTGGTAAATTTCCGGAATTAAAGGACCTTGTCTCTGATATGAGTGATCGTGAACTGGAGCAATTAACGGATGGGGGTCATGATCCTCAAAAGGTTTATGCGGCTTATATGGAAGCACTAAAGGAAACGGGAAAGCCGACAGTCCTGCTAATAAAAACCGTCAAAGGTTACGGTTATGGTCAAGAGGGAGAGTCTCAAAATATTGCTCATAATTTAGAAGAAATTAGTGACGAAGGGTTAAAAACTTTTCGTGATCGATTTAAATTATCTCTCTCAGATAAACAATTAAAAAATCTAGAATTTTATAAACCAGCTGAAACAACTCCCGAAATACAGTATTTATATAAACAGCGTGAAAAATTAGGAGGGCCATTACCAGTGCGCGATGCTTCTTATGAAGCTTTACAAATTCCGGATTTAAGCTTATTTAAATCGCTGTTAAAAGGTACTGGTGATCGATCAATTTCAACCGGAGCGGCTTTTTCTCGTATTATGGGATTGTTATTAAGGGATGAAAATATCAAAGAACGGCTTGTTCCAATTGTAGCCGATGAAGCTCGAACGCTAGGATTAGAAGGGTTGTTTCGACAAACGGGTATCTATGCGGTAGAAGGACAAAAATACACTCCGGAAGATGAAAAGAGATTAGTTTATTATCGTGAGCATCAATCCGGACAAATGTTTCAGCATGGCATTTCAGAAGCAGGTGCTATGTCCAGTTGGATCGCTGCTGCTACTTCATTCGCTAATAACAATTATCTTCTAATTCCTTTTTATGTGTATTACGCAATGTTCGGTTATCAACGTGTGGGTGATTTAGTGTGGGCGGCTGCAGATATGCAATCAAGAGGTTTTATTTTAGGAGGATTGGCAGGTAAAACAACTTTGGCGGGTGAAGGATTGCAACATCAAGATTCTCATAATTTATTGATGTTCAGTATGGTACCCACTTGCAGGGCATACGATCCTGCTTTTGCTTATGAACTAGCTGTAATTATTCAAGATGGCTTGCGTCGAATGTATCAAGATAAAGAAAACGTGTTTTATTATATCACACTCATGAATGAAAGTTATCAACATCCAGCAATGCCCGAAGGAGTTGAAAAAGGAATTATCAAAGGGATGTATTTGTTTAGAGAAGGGAATAGAAAATTATCCCAGTGCGTCCAATTATTGGGAGCAGGAGCGATTTTACTTGAAGTCATTGCAGCTTCTGAAATTTTAGAGCGGCAATTTAATGTAGCTGCGGATATTTGGAGTGTTCCTGGTTTTAATTTATTGCGTCATGATATTGAATCTGTAGATCGATATAATCGTTTGCATCCTCAAGAAACCTCTAAAAGAAGTTATGTAGAAGAGTGTTTTCATGATCGAAAGGGTCCAGTAATCGCTGCTACTGATTATATAAAATTACAGGCAAATCAAATTCGTCAAGCAATTAAAAAGCCTTATTATGTATTAGGAACTGATGGTTTTGGTCGTAGTGATACTCGATCTGTCTTGCGGGATTTCTTTGAAGTAGATGCTAAGATGATCGTGTATACAGCATTAAAAGCGCTAACAGATCAAGGTGAATTTGAAATGGGTCAGCTCATAAATGCCATACAGAAACTAGGCATTGATCCCCATCGACCTGATCCATGGACAATATAAACAGGGGGAGATAGTGGAAAATTTGATAAAAAAAATTTCTGTACCAGACCTGGGTGGAATCTCTGAAGTTGACGTTATCGAATTATTAGTAAAACCTGGTGATCGAGTAACAAAAGAAGACGGTTTAATTACTTTAGAAAGCGATAAAGCTTCTATGGATGTTCCGTCACCATGGGGTGGTACGATTAAAGACATTAAAATAAAGGTTGGGGATACAGTTAAAGAAGGAGATGAAATTTTAACTATTGAGCTGAAGAAGAACGAAAACGAGAATATAGGACAAAAAGAAGCAAAAAATAATATAAAACAAGCTGAGAAAGAAAGATCTCAAAAAAAAGAATTCAAAGAATCTCCTCAAGAAAAAAAAGTAAAACTAGAAGAAAAAACTGAAATACAGTTTTTTAAAAGCGAAGGTTTTGGCACTACTGTTCATGCGGGACCTGGTGTTCGTCGAATCGCACGTGAATTTCGTGTTAATTTAACTAAAATTAAAGGAACTGGTCAGAAGGATCGTATCCTTAAAGAGGATGTTCAGGAATACGTAAGACAGCAATTAAAAATTGCGGAAAAAGGAGGGGGTGAAGGGTTACCGTTGTTCCCTCATGCACCTAGAATTGATTTTTCTAAATTTGGTGCTATTGAACAAAAACCCCTATCTAAAATTAAAAAAGCTACAGGTGTTAATCTTACGCGTAATTGGATGACTGTTCCTCATGTGACTCAATTTGGAGAAGCAGATATCTCTGAGTTGGAAGCATTCCGTAAAAGTCAAAAAGCTTATGCAGAAAAAAATAAAGTTCGATTAACTCCCTTAGTGTTTATTATCAAAGCAGTAGTTAATGCGCTTAAAAGATTTTCCCATTTTAATGCGTCGTTAGATCCCTCGGGGGAATATTTAATTTTAAAAAAATATTTTCATATCGGGGTGGCGGTTGATACACCTGAGGGATTAGTAGTTCCAGTTATTCGGGATGCGGATAAGAAGGGATTATTTGAATTAGCTAAAGAAGTAAGTGAAATGAGTGAAAAAGCCCGTACCAATGGTCTAACTTTGAATGACATTCAAGGTGGTTGTTTTAGTATTTCCAGTTTAGGAGGGATTGGAGGTACAGGTTTTACACCAATTATAAATACAAGCGAAGTAGCGATTTTAGGAGTTTCAAAAATGCAATGGAAGTCCGTTTGTTTTAAAAGCGGTAATTGTAAGACTCGAGTAATCTTGCCTTTGAGTTTATCTTACGATCACCGTGTTATTGATGGTGCTGAAGGAGCACGATTTATTGTGTATTTGGCTGAACGTTTATCGGATATTAGAACGTTATTATTGTAATTGCTAGTTTCTCTCATAAATGAGAGAAACAATGACAAAATAGGTAGATATAAATGCTTTAATTACTCATAAAAAGGAGAAGAAAGATAATGCAAGAAATTCAAACTGATGTTGTGGTCTTAGGGAGCGGACCTGGAGGGTATGCAGCAGGATTTCGAGTTGCTGATTTGGGAAAATCAGTCGTTTTAGTAGAACAATATGAGACACTTGGTGGTGTTTGCTTAAATACGGGGTGTATTCCCTCAAAAGCTTTATTACACGTAGCTAAAGTTATTGATGATGCTTACGATATGGCATCTTTTGGTGTAAATTTTAGTAAACCCCAATTAGAGATAAGTAAAATTCGCGCATGGAAAGAAGGTATTGTGAAAAAGTTAACAAGTGGCTTAAAAATGATGGCGAAGAAGCGTAAGGTTAAAATTATTACGGGTTATGGAAAATTCACTTCCCCCAATGAATTATTAATCGATCATAGAGAAAAAACACTTATTCGTTTTAAGCAAGCAATTATTGCCGTAGGATCACAGCCTCTAAAAGTTCCCTTTATTTCTGATCATCCACGAGTTATGGATTCCACAGATGCGCTAAAACTAGAAAAGGTGGAAGATCATTTATTGGTAATAGGGGGTGGCATTATTGGTTTAGAAATGGCTACGGTTTACCACGCATTACATGGTAAGATTAGTGTAGTAGAGCAAATGGATCAGATTATTCCTGGAGCAGACGTAGATCTAGTAAAGCCCCTTTACCAACGCATTCAGAAATACTATAACGAAATTTTATTGAAAACCAGTGTAAAAAAAGTAGAAGCTCAAGAAGATGGAGTATATGTCTTTTTTGAAGGTGAAAACGCTCCTGCTAAGCAACCGAAAAAATACGACCGTATTTTGATAGCGGTGGGTCGTACCCCAAATGGTAAATTAATTGATGCAGAAAAAGCAGGAGTTAAAGTTGATGAGAGAGGATTTATTGCGGTGGATAATCAGATGCGCACAAATGTTCCGAATATTTATGCTATTGGTGATGTTGTTGGTCAACCCATGTTAGCTCATAAAGCAACATATGAAGGTCGCTTAGCAGCTGAAGTAATAGCTGGTAAAAAATATTATAATGACGCTCGTTGCATTCCAGTGGTAGTCTATACAGATCCAGAAGTAGCTTGGGTTGGGTTGACGGAAAAAGAGGCAAAAAAAGAAGGAATTAAATATGAGAAGGGCGTATTTTCTTGGGCGGCTAGTGGTCGTGCTTTATCCTTAGGTCGTAGTGAAGGTTTTACTAAATTGCTTTTCAAGAAAAATGGCAGACTGATTGGAGGGGGGGGAGTTGGTGTAAATGCAGGTGATTTAATCTCTGAAATAGCCTTAGCTATTGAAATGGGTTGTGATGCGGAAGATGTGGCCCTTACCATTCATCCTCATCCGACTTTATCGGAAACAATCAAGATGGCTTCTGAAATGTATCAGGGAACTATTACGGATTTAATCCCTTTTCAAAGAAAAGAATAAACATTCATTCTAAAAAAATGTTGTTACTTTTTGTTTTTCCCTCTTAGAGGGAAAATAATAGATTAGTGGGGCGCAATCAGTTAGTATATTTCAAAATGAAATTTAATACAATGATCAAATATAATTAATAGATTATTAGGCTTTTGTATAACATGAAATTTGAATTTTTTACTTTGCTGTCGTAGTTTTTTTAAGAGCCGAATCATTGCATTAATCGTACTTTCTGTTCACCACATCATTTAAAATAAAATAGCAATATATTTAACTTTGAAAATGATTATTTCAGCACAAAAAAAGGTTTTTGATGTTTTGAATTTATTATGATGTAGAAAATTTCCTTTATAGTTTAGTACTTTTGATTCGATTAATTAATACTTAGAAAATCAAATTAGCTTTTAAATCGTTTAGTGATTGTTGGACTTCTAAATTTTTTAAAACTTAATTAAAACCTCGTTTTATAGGGGTTTTTTATGTAAAAACACTGGAATTAAGATTAAATTAAGTAGGTAGAGAAAAAAATAGATATATAAAATTTTAGTTCAATTTTAATTAGGAAATTAAACGATTGATAAGATGAGTATGACGAGATAAGCTTAAGGATTATTAGCCATCAAATCAATTTAAGTTTCAAGGCAACTCTCTATAACAAAGTTCATAAATTAATGAGAGATTCATCAAGATACTCATAATAAAAAAGCTATTTTTGTTGAAATAGCTAATTGATAAGTTAGTATTCTCTAGAATACTTTATAAGTTTTATATTAAAAAATAGTTTCTTAGGTAATGTGAAAGTATTATGTTTTTAGTTAAAAACTCCTTTAATATACTAAATTTACAAAGAGAGATATTGGTCAGAAGAAAAATTTTCTTTTAAAAGAGCCGCTTTCTAAATGAGTGAAATCTATCTTTAATATGGTTTTAATTTAGAATAAAAAACTTAAAATAGAGGGGGGGGATTGTATGAAGCAAACATCTTTTAGTATTGATTTTCCAGCGGTATTAAAAGCTCTGGAGGTTGCTGCTAAAACTTACGGAGAAGGAGCAGAAAAAATTCTTCGTGTTATCGCTAATCGGCTTTTAGAACGGCTGGATTTTATTCGTCTCAACCCTTTACGGGTAGTAGATTTTGGTTCTCGAACAGCATATACCACGAGAGTATTATTAAATCGTTATAAAAAGGCTGAGATTATTAGCTTCCATTTTTCTGTATCTTTATTAAATCGAGTTAAGGATGGTTTTCAGAGGTATTGCGATTCGAAAATGGTCATTGGGGAATATACTCTTGTACCGTTTGTCGATCGATCTGTCGATTTGATTTTTTCTAATTTAACATTTCAGTGGTCTTTTGACCTTCACCAAACTTTGCAAGAATGTCAAAGAATTTTACGACCGGGAGGACTTTTATTATTTAGTACTGTAGGACCTGATACATTGAAGGAATTACGAGAGAGCTTTTCCGATAAGAAGCGTCATGTCCATACTTTTTACGATATGCATGATATTGGTGATATGCTTACCCATTGTCATTTTCTTGATCCGGTTATGGATATGGAATACTTAAGTATACGTTATTCTTCAGTTCTTCAGTTGATGGCGGATTTAAAAGTTATAGGTGCACATAATGCTGCTCAGGATCGATCTCGAGGGTTAATGGGAAGAAACCAGTGGTATCAAATGCTAAAGGCGTATGAAAGATGGAGAGACGAAAATCATACTATTCCCGCAACGATCGAAGTCATCTATGGTCATGCTTTTGGATCTGAGATTTCTTCTTCCTGCCAAAACTCTCAGGCGCAAGAAGTTTTCATTCCAGTAAGTGATATTAAACGAAGAGTTAACAATTAACAAAATTAAAATAAATAATGATCGACACTTTTTAAGTAATCAAGCTAATTTTGTCATCAGTGAAAAAAGTATTTAGAGGTAATATAATTAATTAAATGAAGAGAGTGTTTATCAGTATATTTTTGATAAAAAATGAGATTTATCAGGTTAGGTATCAAATCACTTTTCAAAAGTAATTAATAATCCTTTCTCTGGTGAGAAATTAGGCATTTAACTTCTTTCTCTTCAGTTTCTGTTACACGCATTGACAGTTATGAATAAGATTAACTCAAATTTTAAATTTTTTGAGAAATTCTTTGGAAGGTAGAGTTTTTTTGTTTTATAATTTTGAGAAGTTTAGTTAATTGATCGAGTGAGTGCGTTTTTAAAATTGAACTATTTCTGTTTTTCTGAGCTATGTAATACTTTTTTTAATTAAAACTGATGATTTTTACCTATTTTATTTTCCAGGATATCACGAATTAATGAACTAGTGTAGGATCTTTTTTATCTACAAACTGCTTAATTTTAACTAGTGCCCTTGCTTCCAGAAAAAATTATCTCTTAACTAGCAACGAATAACATATTTAATAAACTAACTTTTCTACTATTTAAGATAAAGTATCTATAATTATTTTTAAATTTAAATTAAAATCGTTGTAATTTTATTGAACTTTAATAACTAAGTTTTCTAATTTGTCTATTTTGCATTTGCTTCTACTAGTAAGTTTTAAACTTCTCCTTTGGAAGTTTGATGAAATTTTTTATCCTTAATTACCAATAGCAAAAAAAGTTCAGGAGGGATATCTAAATAATACACCTCATCTACTTTCGTGGTTCATTCCTGAATAGTTGATTTTGGAGTAGTGAAGTCACGATAATTAGAGGCTAACAATCCAACTGCTTAGAGAGCTTTAATTGCAAAACCTTTCCTACTAGTAGCGTTTGTTAAAATACCTTCATTTATTGAGAGATTATTATTTGATCTTTGATATTGAGAGTAAAGCAGAAATTATGATAACGTAAATCTTTTTGAAATTTTCTTTTGCTTGGTTGTTACATATTAAATAGTTTCTCGTACAATTAAAGATTATTGGAGGATGTCTTGATTTAAAATCATAATATCATGTTGTGATTTGTCTTATAACGTCTATAGCAAGTTTTTCCTGTCCTCATATATTTAATTTCAGCACTGGAAAAACATTTAAAGATAATTAGAGAGCTGGGGGGGAGCAGCGAGTTCGAATCATCACTAGAATAGGGGCTTTGCCATGAAAAAACTAAAGTACAAAAATTTAAGGTATTAGAGAGCGGATTAAATAATTTCCTAGTGCCTTGGTAAATTAGTTACGTAGCATATTTTCGATCCTAAAAACTTAATATTAGATTAGTTCTTTAAAACTATTTGTTTTGATTATACCATCAATAAGTTATTTTGATACGGAACCTTATTTGAGAAGCTTAATGTTAATTCTAAAAATTATAACTTATATATACTATGTGCTTTCAAAAAACAAAGACTGCTTATCAAGCTTTATGCTTTAAAGTATCTAGTTTTATAAGTTTTTTAAAGAATTCAAGAAGATTGATAATAGCATCAGTTATTTAATTCTTTTTGATTGTTAAAATTTATTTATGTATTATTCATTAATATTTTATATTAAAAATTATATTTTTCGATTTTTTAAACATAAAAATGGTTTCTTATTTAATAGAAATACTTATTGTAAAATTATTGTTTTGAGTATAAATTTATTATTTGAATTAGAATTAATAAAAAATATACTTTCTTTTTGTTTTCAATTTACTTACAATTTCTTCTTC
>NZ_NSHJ01000137.1 GCF_002871095.1 Coxiella-like endosymbiont | reverse complement strand
GTATTTCATTTATTATATAATAAATTTTGAAGAAAATGACATATTAACATTATCTTAACGATATCAATTAAGATGTAATATAAGGATTGATTTTAAATAGTTACATAATAATATAGCAAGTTGCTATGAACAAAATCTTAAATAATTTAAATCAGTAAGTATTCAGGCTATTTTAATAGCCTATTTTTTAATACCAAATTATATTTAATTTAGTTCTTACTACTCTTTGTGGTAAGAATAAAACAGGTTCATTCCTACAGAGGTTACTTAAAAACTATAGTGTCTAAAATGGTTAACTAGAAAATGTTGTAACGCTTTGATGTAACTACCGAGGGAGGGACTTGAACCCTCACAGTGTTGCCACTACCAGATTTTGAGTCTGACGCGTCTGCCAATTTCGCCACCTCGGCTTTGAAGAATAGTAAATAGTATAATACCATCCCCAACAGCTAATTCCTAATCAAACTCAAGAACTCAGCTCGAGTACGCTCATCTTTACGAAAAATACCAAGCATCATAGAGGTGGTCATCTCAGAATTTTGTTTTTCTACTCCTCTCATCATCATACAAAGATGTTTTGCTTCAATAATGACAGCAACTCCCTTGGCATCCGTGACTTTATCGATAGATTCTGCAATTTGCTTAGTGAGATTTTCTTGGACTTGTAAGCGTTTAGCATATATATCTACAATACGTGCAATTTTTGAAAGACCAATGATCTTACCATTAGGCAAATAAGCTACGTGGCATTTTCCAATAAAAGGTAGTAGGTGATGTTCACATAGCGAATAAAGCTCAATATTTTTAACAATAACTATCTCATCCATATCTGATTGAAAAATAGCGTTGTTAATAATCTCATGCAATTTGTCTTGGTAGCCCGAGGTAAGATATTCTAAGGCTTTCTGAAAACGGCGAGGAGTTTCTTTTAAGCCTTCACGGTGAATATCTTCCCCTAGGTTAGTTAAAATAGCTTCAATATGTTTTTTTATAGTATTGGTCATTTTCTAGATTTTCGATTATCTTGTAGAGTTTTAGGGTGCCCTGAAACTTTACTATACTTTGATCATAGAATTAGCCTGGCGGCCAATTCATTTGGCGTCCCCCGAGTAGATGAAGATGAATATGGTATACAGCTTGTCCTCCAATTTTATTACAATTAAGCACGAGACGATATCCTGCATTGGCTATGTTATTATTCCGAGCAAGTTGAGTCGCCGTGGTTATCAGATGTCCTAAAAGTTGTTCATCTGCTTGGGATGTATCATTAATTGTAGAAATATGACGACGTGGAATAATAAGAATATGAGTAGGAGCTTGAGGTGTAATATCATTAAAAGCTACTACCTGATCGTCTTTATAAATTAATTCTCCAAGTTCAGATTTAGTAATTTTGCAGAAATTACATTTCATTTTTTCACCTTTCTATTGTGAAACAACCCTACTATCACTACGTAATTCAATAGTCTTCAAAGTAAGTAGTAATGGTATCAGTAAGATAAAGATGATACCAATAACTC
The DNA here is from genome assembly GCF_002871095.1 of Coxiella-like endosymbiont. Lineage (GTDB taxonomy): Bacteria > Pseudomonadota > Gammaproteobacteria > Coxiellales > Coxiellaceae > Coxiella. Next base: position 4,020 of record NZ_NSHJ01000137.1, on the reverse strand, counting down.
TAAATCCATCTAAAAAGCTTAGCATACTTGCTTGTTGTTGTGTAATATAAGCAAGTCGATTAACTTCTACAGGATACAAAAAAATTAATTGTTGGGAGGTAACCCATTGATGAAGATTAGAATTGTAAATAGTGATGTGACTAGATAAAGCATTCCAATTAATTTGTGTGGTACGGCTGATAAGTGTGCTTAAAAGAGAAATTCCTATTGATGTTCCGAGCATCCGTGAATAGCTATATAAACCAGCACCTTCCGTAATGTCTTTTTTAGCTAAAGTAGCCAAAGAATAAGTAGTAAGTGGGACCATTAAAAATCCCATACCAAAACCCAAGAAAGCATTATTCAATAAAAATTCTTGAATTGATGAGTTTAGATTGATATGTGTAAATCGAAAAGCACCGTAAATGCAAAATCCCATACCAGTAATTAAAATAATTTTAATGTTAATATGTTTCATTAATTGTGGTACAAATATTATAGAAACCGAGCTAGCAATTCCTAAGGGTGCCATAGTCCATCCCGTAGTTAGAGCTGGATAATTCAATAAACGTTCTAATAAAATAGGTTCTAAAGTAATTAAGCTAAATAATGAGCCAGAAAATAAAGCAAGTACCAAACAGGAAATTCTAAAGTTACGATCTTTAAAAATTCTTAATTTAACGACTGGATCAGAATGAATTAAACATCGAATGATAAAATATATCGTACAAAAGATTGCCATTGTCAAAAGTATTAAAATGAAATTAGAATTTAGCCAGTCATTTTCATTACCTTTATCAAGAAAAATTTGTAAAGCGCCAATGCCAATGACCATTAAAATTAGCCCCACCCAATCGATTTCTTGATAACGACGTTGTTCTGTTTTGGGAATTATGATTAGCGTCAATACTAACCCTAATAAACATACTGGAAGATTAATATAGAAAATCCACCGCCAACTCATATGTTCTGTAATAAAACCACCTAAAGTAGGTCCGCATACTGGTGCAGCCATAATTCCGATTCCCCAAATAGCCATCGCTTTACTTTGTTCTTCAAGGGGAAAAGTTGCTCGTAAAATAGATTGAGATAAGGGAATAAGGGAAGCCCCAAAAAGTCCTTGGAAAACTCGGAAAATGACGATTTCTGTTAAAGATTGTGCAATTCCACACAAAACGGACGATACCATAAAACCAGTAATATTCGTTAAAAGTAATTGTTTTTGACCAATACGACTACTAAAAAATCCAGTCAGAGGCAACATAATGGCTGAAGAGACGACATAGGAAGTCAATACCCATGTAATTTGATTTTGATTAGTTCCGAGTGAAGACATTATATGGGGTAAAGCGACATTAACGATGGTAGAATCCAGCACTTCTAAGATAGCAACCATCATAATAGTTGTAATAACGAGCCATCTTTTGGAATAAAGATGATCATTATTGAGCAGTACACTACTAGTTTTCATAATTAGTGAACAGTAGTTGTGTCAATAGTAACAGTGCTGCTTGCTCCTAAGCGGAGCGGATAATTTGGTTTTTGATCGGTAATAAGAATTTTTACAGGAAACCGTTGAGTTACCTTAACCCAATTGCCACTAGTATTTTCCGGGGGCAGTAAGGAAAAACTTGTTCCGCTATCTTCGCTAATGCTCACAACGTGCCCTAGAAAAACTTGATCTGGATACATATCAATTTTAATGGTAGCTGATTGACCGGATCGAATATTTTCAAGTTGCGTTTCTTTAAAATTAGCCGTAGCCCACCAAACTTTATCTTCGATTAAGGCAAATAAAACTTGATAAGAGTTAACATTATCACCACGTCGTAAGCTAAAATTAGCTATGAAGCCATCAGCTGGAGCAACAACATGGGTATATTCTAAATCGAGGCGCGATTTTTTTATGGCTGCCTTAGCTAATCGCAATTGAGCATTTCTATCATTAATTTGTCCTCGTTTTACAATTAATTCTTGCAGCTGCTTTTTAGCTGCAGTTAATGCGGCCTTAGCTACATCTAAATTTTTAATAGCAAGATCGCCCTCTGCACGAGAAACAAATTGTTTTTTCATTAAAGCCAACATGCGATGGGTAACAAGATAAGCATGAATAAGTTCCGCTTTTTTTTCTGCTACTACTGCCTTGGCTGATTGTACAGCCATATTAGCAGCTTGAATTTTTTGTTTAGTTTCATCGAGTTGTGCGCTGGCTTTGAGGAGCTCAATAGTGAATGGAGCTGGATCAATATCAAAGAGAAATTGATTTTTCTGGACGTGCTGGTGGTTATGAACGTATACCTTACTAATAGTACCACTAATTTGAGGAGCGATATTAATTATATTTGCTTGAATGTAGGCATCGTCCGTGCTGGGATAACGCTTTTCATGGCGCCAGTAAAAATAACCGCTGATAAGCAGCATGGCAATTAGAGAAATAGGTAAAACAACTTTAATGATGTTCTTTATCATGATGTGGAAGCTATCTTAGCATAAAGAAATGGCTTTGATAAACAAAGCCCTTAAGATCAGAATCTTCGTACCTTATGTTTTTACCTTGTGTTTCTTTAAAAATTTTGTTAAACTTCCTAAAGTTAGGAAACTTGAATTTTATTAAAGAGACTAAAACAAACACATTAATATTATTAATTATTATTTTATAAATAAAATATATATTAATGTTATAATGTAGATAAGTAAAGTTAAATCGTGAGACATTATTTACAATTGATGGGTATTGATGTCTGGCGTCTTCGAACGTTAGTTTCATTTAAATACTATAGGTATGATTTATTGGACTCTCAAAATCGTCAAGCCGGTGTTTTACTGGCTGATGCCGTATTGCTAAATGAGGCAGAGGCTCAATTAGTAAAAAAAATTGCACAAGCTACGAAAAAGCAAGTTAAAGGTGGTCTTCAAACAGCTCCTTGGGAGTGGTGGGAGTCCAGTAAATTATTGGAATGTATCATTTTATTAGGTTCTCGGGTCCCATATTTAATTCATTCTACGCAGCAATTACAAATAATTAGAAGCCATGCTCCAGTAGATTTATTACGAAATACAGCGTTAAAAGTTCAAACATGGAACGACTTAAAAACAGCCATAAAGTTGATGAGAGAATAAAAATCACTGCTTTTACGGATAAATATATTACGGATCTCGTTGAGATTGCAAAAATGAGTATTCTGTATTAAATGAGTATTCTGTATTTTTGATCTGAAAAAATTTTTTGTAATTTTTTAAGAGAGCGGTATGTTGGGTAAATTTTAGAATATGATCGTTAACTAATTATTTTCATTGGAAAGTTATTACAACACCTCGTGTTGCATGGTAATTGATCAATATTGCTATCAACCCTCAATAGCAAAAAAAGTTTACTGAATATTGATTGTGATGTAAGTAAATTATAGATTTTGCTAGAGCACATTTAGCTACTCATCTTCTATTAGAAATGTAAGCTACTATACTAAATAAAGTAACTATAAAGATAAAGTAAAGTAACTATAAAGTAACTATAGTAACTATTGATATAAATAAAAATGGGCACCCTTAAAATTGAAATTCGGGAAAATTATTATCTTACAGAAAATAGTTGAGAGAAAAGATACGGACATCTTTGTTTTAAATTTATTATTGTCATTTTGACATAAAATAATATGCTTGTGAATATTAAATCTTAATTTGCTATTACAGAGAATAACCTTTTTTAAAAATTTTTTATAAAGAGATCGAAGTACTTTTCAAAGAAATTGTATTTAAAAACTACCAACCTTGTATATAAATTTTCAAAAAAGGTGGTTTAAAAATTAGTTTTTTATAAAGAATTTTGTGGTAAAGAATTCTATGGTAGTACGGATTTACACTTACAATTAAAAAGGTAATGAAAATAGTGTAAGATCATATGGAAGTAAGTAATTTTTTTTTAAAAAGTAAGGTTTTATGAAGAATAAAACTGGTTACACACAATATCAGTGTTAGGGTTTTAGATAAACTAGTGAAAACTTTTACTATTTCATATGGTTTTTTAAAGAAGCTTTATAAATA
>NZ_NSHJ01000136.1 GCF_002871095.1 Coxiella-like endosymbiont | reverse complement strand
TCGGGAGCATAAATTATTACGAAGTCGGGTGACAGAAGAAGAAGTAGCTAAAGTTGTATCTAAATGGACCAATATTCCTATTACAAAAATCCTTCAAGGAGAGCGAGAAAAATTGTTGCATATGGAAGAACTTCTGCATCAACGAGTCATTGGTCAGGATGAAGGGGTGAGTGCAGTTGCAAATGCTATCCGTCGTTCGCGTTCTGGATTATCCGATCCTAATCGACCTATTGGTTCTTTTCTCTTTTTAGGTCCTACTGGTGTGGGTAAAACTGAATTATGCAAGGCGCTAGCTGTTTTTCTCTTTGATACTGAAGAGGCTATGGTGCGTATTGATATGTCCGAATTTATGGAAAAACATTCCGTTGCTCGTTTGGTTGGCGCTCCTCCGGGCTATGTTGGTTATGAAGAAGGGGGATACCTTACTGAGGCTGTTCGGCGTCGACCATATTCCCTCATTTTATTAGATGAAGTGGAGAAAGCTCATAATGATGTGTTTAATATTTTATTACAAGTTTTCGACGATGGACGATTAACCGATGGACAAGGAAGGACAATTGATTTTCGTAATACTGTTGTGGTTATGACTTCAAATCTTGGTTCTCAATTGATTCAAGAATTTGCTGGTAAAAGTTATGAAAACATGAAAGAAGTTGTAATGGAGGTCGTTGCTCGGAATTTTCGTCCAGAATTTATTAATCGGATCGATGAAACAGTTGTTTTTCATTCTTTAACAGAAAACCAAATTCGCAATATTACAGAGATTCAAATTGAGAAGATTAAAGCGCGTTTAAGAGCAAAAGATTATCAATTAACGATAAATAGTGAGGTTCTTGATTATTTAGCGAAATTGGGTTACGACCCCGTTTATGGGGCTCGACCTTTAAAACGAGTTTTGCAACACCATTTAGAAAACTCTCTGTCTCAAGTAATTTTAAAGGGAAAATGTGCTCCACCTTCTACAATTAAGGTCGAAAAAAAAGATGATCAATTAAGTTTTGTTAAAGTATCATAATTTTAAAGATTATTCCTGAAGTTTTTGTTGGTAAGAAGATTGCTTAACATATGGGTATAATATGTTATTACAGTTTATCTTTTTTTAAGGCATAATCTAAAAATTTTTTGTTAGGGATCGGTATAACTTTAGTAGGTTTTAATATATTTTTAAAAATTAATTATTTTTTGTGCTTACCTCTTTATATGGGAAAATTCAAATGGTAATTGGAAATATATTTGAATCAAATATCATTTATTGAATTGGTTCTTGGTGTAGTTTGCTCTAAGAATTCCAATATAACTGTAAAGTCATTTCATTAAATGAGATTCCTATTTGAATTATTATGTCGTTTATACTCAGGATTTTATTGTAAAGTGATTATCTCTTTTATAGAAGAAGTTTTTAAATTTTTTTACTAATTGTTTTGTTTATCTGTATTGGATAAATATCATATCACTCATGATTTTAAAAAAACTAAGCATTCCATTAAAAGTAATATTAGGTTTAGTAAAACTTGAAAAGCTTGCTATGACTATTAAAGAAAAAATGTTTTGTAGTAACTTGGGGATAGCGTTATTATTTATTAATTTTTGAACTTTTAATAGATTGTTATTTTGTGAATGTACCCTAATGATTAGAAATTAGGGAGCTTGTTATTGAGTTCACGGTCGTAAAAATGTGTACTTCTCTGTTGAAATTTTAGCGATGTTTGCAATGAAGCATTAAAACCAAGAACGTGATATTGCCATGGAGTATATTTTTGTTGGCTTTAATTTATTTAATTCACTATTCTAGTATGGCAGTGTTAATTTTTATTATATCTACTCTAGTTTTTTATCGTCGGTTTTTAGGGATTATTATCTTGTTATGATGATTTTTATACCTTAACGATGTTTTTTACTTTAGCTACTTTTCTGTAGGGTAGAATTTAGATAAAATCTAGTATTTTATTTTTTAAAGTATCTAACAATAATTTAGTTCTGCTTGTATCCAGTATTTACTTATATCCAGTATTTAATATAAAGCACTAACCTACCCATCAAACGTTGACTTCGAGGACGCAACGTTTGCCAACTGTCTAATGAAACCTCGCCAGAATTTTTCAAGTCTTCTAAAAATTGTTGTTCTAATGTTTTTTTCGCTTCTTTCGAATTAATATGAATATCTGCTTCTAAATCATGAATCAGACTACGGTTATTAAGATTACTTGAACCGATCACCATCCAATCATCGATAATTAATGATTTCGCATGTAACATCGAAGGCAGGTACTCAAAAATTCTTACCCCCGCTTTAAGCAAACTATAATAAAAAGTAGAAGAGGCCCATGGCATCATAATGACATCAGATTTTCGAGGTAATAAAATACGTACGTCGATTCCAGATCGAGCAGCGTCTTTCAATCTTTTTAATAAAAAATTATCAGGAATAAAATACGCATTGGTAATCCAAATACGGTTTGTACAATTAGCCATTTTACGGAGTAAATTTTTATAAAGAATACGTCGCCGATGGCGAGTATAATTAAGACGAATAAGTGGATCTTTTCGAATTTGACCAAAAATTTCCCGTAAACGTTCTTTAATTGTTCGATGATACCAGGCTGCATCAAATGCCTTAATTAATTCTTTTAAGTTAGTTCCGGTAAGGCGCACCGAAGTATCGCGCCAACCATCACCCCCTTTTTCTAGTGACAGATGATATTTGCTAATATTAAGACTCCCAATATAAGCAATTTCTTTATCGATAATGCAGACTTTCCGATGATTACGAAAATTAATTTTTAGAATTAAATAAATCCATTTTATGAGCAAGGGTAATTTCACTATAGAACGACTCCAATCCCACATTTGCCAAGGAAACGGATGAAAAACTTTGGTTTTTACCCCTGCTTCTTCTAGAAAACGAGCAAAGTTTGCGCTCCATAAAGGGCTACCGGCACCATCAACCATTACCCGAACTGTAACTCCACGCTTTGCAGCTTTTGCTAGCTCAAGTGCAATCCGTTTTCCGAGTGTATCGTTGTGAAATAGATAGGTCTCTAAATCAATTGAATGTTTTGCTTTTGTTATATCCGATAACAAAGCGTCAAAATGCTTCTGTCCTTCTGTAAAAAGAGTTTCTTTACGGTTTTGTGTTAATAAGCTACCTTGCATGATACCCTTTCCTTTGATGATTCAATCGGAATCTTCCTTACAAATTCGTAAGTTATTAGTTTTGGCAAATTTTATTATAGATTCATAAAGCTTAGGATTAGATTGTTTGAGGTGAGGGTCAACGATGATACATTTATAGCCATCTTTCAGAGAGGGCTGTAGCAACGGGGAGTAGTGAATCCGGTGCTTATGAAAAGTAGAAAGAGTGCCACTCATGCGTTCAGCCCAATCACTTGGTCGAAAAGGTTCACCTGATTCTGTTACTCCTTCAATGATTATTTTTGGCTGTTTATTTTTCATTCTATAGTCTATTGAATGGCGAACTATAATGTGTGATATATTTAGATGACACATATTATAGCAGTTTTAAAAAATCTGCCAGGGGGCACAAGCGTGACTGAAACCAAGCAACTCCGAGTTCGTGGTATTTATCTCTTGCCGAATTTGTTTACTGTAGGTGCTATGTTTGCAGGATTTTGTGCCATCGTAGCTGCCATGAAAAGTCGTTATGAAGCAGCCGCTATAGCTATTTTTATTGCATTTATTATGGACGGTTTAGATGGTCGAATTGCTCGTTTATTGCATGCTCAGAGCGAATTTGGTGCTCAGCTTGATAGTTTGTCTGACATGATTAGTTTTGGTATTTCTCCGGCCTTGGTAGTTTATAGTTGGTCTTTGGTAATTATGGGCAAGTCGGGATGGTTAGCTACATTTATTTATGTGGCTTGTACTGCTTTACGTTTAGCAAGATTTAATGTTCAGGCAAAAAAAATCGATCAAAGTTATTTTCAGGGTCTTCCCACACCACCTGCAGCAGCATTCATAGCGAGTGTCGTATGGGTATGTAATGGTTATGATTTGGTAGGGGAAACTATTGCATTACCCATGACCATCGTGGTTATGTTATTGGGACTTCTGAAAGTGAGCACGATTCGTTATCGTAGTTTTAAAAACATTAATTTACATAATCGTGTTCCTTTTGTGGTGATCTTAGGAATAGTGTTGATCCTTGCATTAATTGCTTTCGATCCACCTGATATTCTGCTCATTCTTTCTTTTTTCTATGTGATTTCTGGACCTATTGAAACTTTGTGCTCTTTACATAGACGTCGTCAGCAAAAAAAGAAATTAAAGGCTTCTAAGTACCACCCTCGCCCATAAATCAAGAAGCTATTTAAAAGCTGTCTTCAATAAGCCAGCCTTACAAAAGAGAATAGGAGAGGAGATATCCGCCAGTCAATTATAATTTGACTCGATTAACTTTGTGCTATAGAGCCACACTATTATTTCGCCAGACAATACTGGCGTTTCTGGTATCTCCTTGTTAAGAAGATTTATTAACAAATAGTTTCGGAAGTAAAAATAAATTGGAATGTAACTAAAGAGGATGTTATTGTGAGTGATCAGTTTTGTGTGGACTTAAGAAAAAGAAAAGCTTACTTAATTTTTACGAGCGAACTGACAGTGCGTAATGAATTATAATCACGTAATGAATTATAATCACTATTAGGTACAGTAATCTCATCTATATTGAGTAAATTAATTTATAATGAAATATTACTGTGATTTTTCTTGATGAAGAATTTTATTAGTTATTTAAACTCTCAAGAGAAGATTTAAATGAGTAGATAATTAAAAGATATCTAAAGATTTCTGGAAATGTATCTAAGGCTGGTTACCCTTTGTAGATTTAGACATCTTAAAGTGTATATACAATCCTAAAAAAAAGAATGGCTTAGCCGAAAGAAAATTGAAAGAGGTCGTAAAGAAAATATCAGCCTTTTATGTTAAAATCTTAAAAAAAATAGAAATTCATTTTAGATTTATCTAAGCATTAAAATTTAAGGAAAATTTTAAAAAATAAAAAGATACTTCAATATAATAAAAGCTTTTATCGTGTATGTTTCTTTAATTATATTAACTTTATTTATGATAAAAGTACTAAATGTGTGCCTAAGGCCACAATAAAAGAAAATCTTTTAGAGATAATTAGAAATTTATAAAATGATAATTAACTGAGATTTAACTAATAAATCTAATTTTACTAAAAATTACAGTGTAACATAAAAATCTATTACAGTTAAATAAGTAATATTTGGGTTGGGATCTTGCAATAAATAAATTCTAGATGGGGATACTTCTACTTATTTAGAAGAAACTTAAATTATTTTAAGTGGCTAGTTAACCTTAATATTATTATATTTTGACTATAAGTGAGTTATTTAATAAATTTTCGATCTATTAGCTTTTTTTGTAAAAAATCCTTGATCATAAAAAAAGAATCTCTAAAAATCTGAATTAGGGTGCATTCAGGAAAGACTACAAAGGTAATTTCTAGCTTCATCGATTGTTTTATGATATAAAACAACAAAGTCCAAACTTTCCGGACTTAAGAGTTGGCGTAATGACATTATTT
>NZ_NSHJ01000135.1 GCF_002871095.1 Coxiella-like endosymbiont | reverse complement strand
GAATTTAGTTTAAAATCATTGTTTAGGGATTTGTAAATTATCAAGTAATGTGAATTATAAACACTTTTATCGTTTGGTAAATAACTGAGTAATGTATTTTATTATTTATAATCCTGACATTTTTGGATAAAAATTGGCAATAAAATTATAATTAATAAAGCTACTTAGACTAAAGAGTCATCGAATTATAAAAAGAATTGAAGAAAATTTTGCTTTTTTGAAGGGCTTAATAATTTGTTGATAAATTTGAAGACCTATTTGTCTTTTGTACAGTCCATTTATGAGGCGCGACTTAAATCAAGATAAGAAGGATCATTTAATAATTCTTTGTTGTTAATACCTGGATTAAGTAGAATGATTGGTAAAGTTCGTAATAGGCTGAGGTCACTAATAGCAATATATATACCATTCAGATTAATTATATAAATTTCCAACGCACACACCTCTCCCCCTCCCTACCTGTTGATCTACCTCAATCCCAAATACCTTTTTAGAATCGTTAAAAATAAGAGGGTTCATGAGAAGACATGAGATTCATGATCTGAAATTTTGCTATATATCTTTAGATGTTCTAAGAAAATCTAAAGATCACATGGGTATATAAATTTTTCATTAAAGTCTGGACGGTATTTCCTAGAATAGAAAGATACATAATAGGTAGTATTTTTGTCAGTAATTTTAAATCAAACGATAGCACAAAACTTGATGAGTATTTAATAACTGATTTCAGTAATAATTATGACGAATGTAAATTTTATAAAGATGTATATTTTAAGTAAGCTCGGATCCACTAATCATCAAATTAAAATTATCTATCCTATGGTGTAATTTTTTTATTAAATTAAGAAGTTAAGTTAAAAATTTGCCGTTCTTCTTTACTAAAATATAGTGCCTTTATTTAATTGGGGTATAAGTTAATAACGCTTTACTTGCAATATTAGTTTCGATATAAAGCTAGCTATTTTCGTTAGATTTAAAGAGAAAATCTAGTATATTGGGTAATAGATATGGTTATTTAGACAATCCATAAATATGATTATTAGACAATCTTTTAATAAATTAATTTTAATTCCATTTAAAATTTCTAACTTTTTTTGCAAGTGATGCAGCGAAGCCAGTATAATTTTCAGGAGTAAGTGATTTTAAATATTCTTTTGCTTCTTGGGGAAGAGATAAGCTTTCAACAAAGTATTTCAATTCATTTTTATTAATCGATTTATCCCGAGTAAGTTCTTTCAGTTGCTCATAAGCGTCTAATACGCCGTATCGACGCATAACCGTTTGTATTGCTTCGGCTAATACTTCCCAATGAGAATTGACCTCTTCCTTGATTCGATGTTTATTGGCGCTTATTTTGTTTAGGCCGTTAAATAACGATTCATAGGCGATAAGTGAGTAGCCAAATACAGATCCTAAATTTCGTAAAACCGTGGAATCTGTTAAATCCCTTTGCCAGCGTGATATCGGGAGTTTATTTGCCATATGATCGGCTAACGCGTTAGCAAGCCCTAAATTACCTTCGGCATTTTCAAACTCAATAGGATTGACTTTATGAGGCATTGTTGAAGAACCAACTTCATTTTTTACAGCTTTCTGATAAAAATACCCAAGACTGATATAGCCCCATATATCTCGGCAACAATCAATTAAAATATTATTAAGACGAATTAATGATTGTAAGAGCTCACTCAACCGATCATGAGGCTCAATTTGGGTGGTATACTCATTGGCTTCTAACCCGAAGGATTCGACAAAGCGTTTTGAAAAACTGGGCCAGTCAAAATTAGGATATGCCACTTGATGAGCGTTAAAATTACCAACGGTACCATTTATCTTAGCTAATAATTTCAGGTTGATAAAATTCTGATATTGGGAGTGAAGACGGGCTACTATATTTGCTAATTCTTTACCTAAAGTTGTTGGTGTAGCAGGTTGGCCATGTGTGCGACTTAGTAGGGGGAGGTTTGCGTAGTCTGATATCATAGCCTGCAAACGTAGTCCAATTTTTTTAAGGATTGGACGTAAAACTTTCTCACGAGCTTCATTAATCATGAGAGAATAAGAAAGATTATTAATATCTTCGGAAGTGCAAGCAAAATGAATGAAGTTGATCAAATCTATAAATCGTTTTTCTTTTTTTAATTTTTTTTGTAAATAATATTCAACTGCTTTAACGTCGTGATTGGTAGTTTTTTCGATTTCTTTAATCGTTTTCGCAGCTTGTAGGTCAAAATTTTTTGAAATCGCTTCTAATTTTTCATAATCTGGTGTAGTTAATTTTGGAATTTCAGTAAGGAAGCCTTCACGAGATAAAAATAGTAGCCATTGTAATTCAATTAAAATACGGTATCGAATTAGACCATGCTCGCTGAGAATTGGTCGTAAATTATTTAATTTTTTATAATATCGACCATCCAAAGGTGATAAAGTTGTAAGAGGCGTTAATTTCATAATTATAAAATTATATAAAAGAGATGCTTTAAAATCATCATTGAGATTATCGCCATCGATAAGTAGTGATTTTCAATCACCCAAGCAAAGCAAAGAATTCTTTGTATAAAAAGGCTTGCTTGTAAACTTTAGGAAATACTAAATAGCCATGGATCATTGAGATTGTAGTTAGAGTTTGTTTTAGGGTACTATTTATCAGTAATGGGGACATAGTAATAAGTAATACAAAAGGAATAGGGATGATAAAATTTATTGATTTAAATCAACAATATCGTCTGATAAAAAGTACTGTTGATAAGAATATTCAGACCGTTTTAGATCATGGACAATATATAATGGGTCCAGAAGTCGAAGAATTAGAGCAGCGCCTTGCTAAATGGGTAGGTGTTCGTCATTGTATTACTCTCTCTAATGGAACAATGGCGTTATTGGTTGCTTTATTGGCATTGGGGATTGGTCTAGGTGATGAAGTTATTACTTCATCATTTAGCTTTTTTGCGAGCATAGAAACTATTGTTTTTTTAGGGGCTAAGCTTGTGTTTGTTGATATTGATCCTCGTACGTATAACATAGAGCCTTCGCAAATTGAGCTTGCGATTACTGAGCGAACTAAAGCAATTATGCCTGTTAGTTTGTATGGTCAGTGCGCTAATATGACAGCAATTAATGCTATTGCTCATCGTTATAACCTTCCCATTATCGAAGATGGTGCCCAAAGTTTAGGAGCTACCCATTGGGGGCGTCAATCTTGTAGCCTTACGACTATAGGCTGCACGAGTTTCTTTCCTTCTAAACCCTTAGGATGCTATGGTGATGGTGGTGCTTGTTTTACAAATGATGATGTTTTAGCTGAAAAGATACGCTTAATTCGTAATCACGGTCAACAAACACGTTATCGTCATATTCAAATTGGTTTAAATGTACGCTTTGATACCTTACAGGCAGCTATTTTATTGGCAAAATTAGATATCTTTCCTGAAGAGTTGAAACGCCGCCAACAAGTAGCGAAATGGTATTCCCAAAAATTAGGTAGTCATCTTGTGATACCTCATATTGAAGCTGGGAATGTTAGTGTTTTTGCACAATACACTGTTCGAGTAAAACGACGACAAGAAGTTCGATCTATCTTAAATAATGTCGGTATTCCTACAGCCATTCATTATCCACAACCATTATATAAGCAACCGGCAATTCGAAATTATCTGCAAGATAATTATCATTATCCTGAAACTGAAATTGCGAGCCAGCAAGTTTTAAGTTTGCCATTCCATCCTTATTTAACTGAAGAAATGGTTAACTTAATTTGTGAAGAACTTTTGAACATGTCGACTATTAGTTAAATATTTTAGCTTATTTATAGAGTATCTTGATATTTTTGTGGTTAGATAAATTTTTTAGCAAAATTGAACTGTAATTAATTTTTTCGTAGTGAAGAGTTTCCAGGATCACTTAATTCAACTAATCAATGTACAGGAAATTAATTTTTATTTACAGGAGCAAATAAATAAATTTACTAAAAATTGTAGTTGTAAGAACACGTTAGTACAGAAAAATTGACTGAAAGATTTTTCGAAATTAGGAGTATTAGACCTTATTTGTGAATCTGATCGAACCATAGAAAGACAACTTACCCTCTAATATGGAACCAGGTTTTTTTCTTGGAAAGAGTTTTAGATAGTTCAGAATATTATGCTGTTGCAATTAAAATCTGCCTATCTATCATGCAAAATTAACAAGAGAAGCTTTAGAGGCTGGGAAGGATGTATGTATTAAAAAACCTTTAGTGTTACAAATAGAAGATGCAGAAACATTATCAAATTATCTTAAAAAATAATTGTATTTTAATGTTTACTCATTTACTACAACATCATCCTGCTTTTATTAGATTACAATCTCTGGTTCATGAGAGAAGATTGAGAAGAGATTACAATATCTTGACTCTAATCGTTTAAATTTAGGCAAAATCTGACGAGAAAAGAATATTTTGTGGAGAAGCTTATAGTATCCCATGATATTTCCATGATTTTAAGCTTAGTAAATAAAGAGCTTATTCTGGTAAAAATAATATAGGAAGATATTTTTCTTTATAAATCTATTGCTGATATTACTAACAACACAGCTAGGATTTTCCAGTGGTATCCAAGCATAAGTTTTTGTTTTATGGCTAAATAAAGAACAAAAAATTAATTGTTATTGATTTTAAGGGAATGGTTGTTTTTGATCATACTGAACTGTCACAGAAAAAATTAATTCATTATTCCCATAAAATTAACTGGTAAAATGGCATGCTGTTTCTGGATAAATCTGAAGCTAATTATATTTCTTTATGAGAGAAGGTATAAGCTATTGACAGAAGTATATTATCACTTTAATAGAATGCGTAGCTACACCTAGCCAGGCAATGATGAATGCTCAAAAAGGTTTTTGTCTATTAAAGGTTTTAAATGAGGCTATAACTATAAACTTGCTTAAATTGTATTATTCTATCTTTTCTCAACTCCCTAGTCTAGAACCAGAAAATTATAACAATACATTTGATTTACCAATCTGTATTTATGGATAAGGGACTAAAATTAACCTGTAATACTAAAATATCGTACTGTTTTTATATCTTAGGAGAGTATTACATAGGAGAAGAAAATTATATTTTTGGATATAATGTTATGATTGAATATAGGTTATCATTGGTAATTATCGCAACATATAAAATATAATGTTAGCCTCTATATTTAGCCTCTATATAGCTTCTATATATTTCTATATATCTATATAGCCCCTATATATAGCCTCTATATATTAAAATAGCTTAATATATATTTAAAGCTTAATATATATTCAAAGATATAAAGAAATTAAGCATTATATATTAGCAGATGGAGTTTTTTGTGTTCCTTTTTCGTGTTTAAAAATGTCAATAATCTATGTGTTGAAATTAAAAGAAAAAATGAATTTAAAGAAATTCGAGTAGAGAGAGTAATTAATAAGAGGTGCCCAATAACCACTATTGTTTAGTGGGTCTAATTATAAGCCCTTATTTGTTAATTGAAGCAGTAGTAGTGGTTAACTAAAGATGCTAAATCACATGAATTAGTGGTGGGCAATCTCTCGCTAAACAAATTGGATGGGAGTCATGCTGGTGAACGGTAACGTTATGATTTAACGTGTTCGTAAAAAGGTAGATGTGACCATTTAACAGAAAACAATTGTTTAAAAAAGAATCCAATAAAACACTTGAGATTCATGCTGGAAGCATTTAAATATGTAAAATACATGGAATTTAAAATTTAAATTGTTTTCTTAGTATAAATATAAAATTCTATTTTAAGTTAATGATTCACTAATTGTCGCATCAAGGTCCCGATAAATATTAGGATTTGCTGTAATAGCAAATATAGTATTAGTTTAGTCTATAAAAGCTTAACTATTATGGACCCTCCTTAGTGCCTTTTGGGTAAATCAGCCCATGATTGGAATAAATGGTGGAATCTTATTGTTTTTAATGACGAATTTTATCAATTATATTAAATTAATAGAAAAATTTTCTCATTAAACCTGCTCATCATTAGATATTTTTTAACCGATTCAGATACGAAAGTAATTTTATCTGCTTATAAATTTTATGACGAAGAATGTTTATAGCATCTCTGTATGGAATGTTTGGTTTTACAATATAGGAGATCTCAAAAGCACTAAGAGCTTATTTGTGCTCGAGA
>NZ_NSHJ01000134.1 GCF_002871095.1 Coxiella-like endosymbiont | reverse complement strand
ATATGAGGCTCGGCTCTTAGATAAATTAATTGAGCCTAATCTTATTGAAGTATCTGCAATATTGTTTGAAGAAAAAATTGAATATCTTCAAAAAATAACTCGTCAAGAAATTACAAGCCAGAGGGGTAAAACCAAGGAAATGAAAAAATTAGAATTGCTACGGGAAACTGACCTTGAGGGGGGGGTAGCAAAACCCGTGGTGCTATTAGGTTTATTATTTGTTGATGCAGTAATAAAACAATATGATATCCAAGTAGATTCTATACAAATCAGATCGTGGATTGAGAAAATAATAGCTGCTTATCTAAATTCTAAGGAAGTGCTTTCCTGGTATTATAAGAATATAAAGATGCTTACCAAGGTCGAATCGGTTGTTCTCGAAGATCAAGCAAGCAGTCAGTACTATTGAGTCAGCTTGAAGTTCAAGAACGAGATGTACCTTATGAGGAAGCAGAGTCTTAACAAGCACAATAATAAGGTGATTGATGATGAGTATCTTAATTCCAATGGTGGTTGAACAAACGTCGCGAGGTGAACGAGCTTATGATATCTATTCACGTCTTCTCAAGGAACGAATTATTTTTCTAATTGATCAAATCGAAGATCATATGGCTAATTTAGTGATCGCGCAAATGCTTTTTTTAGAATCAGAAAATCCCTCCAAGGAAATTAATCTTTATATAAATTCTCCTGGAGGTTCGGTGAGTTCCGCAATGGCAATTTATGACACCATGCAATTTGTACAGCCCGATGTACGTACTTTATGTTTTGGACAAGCCGCTAGTGCTGGTGCTTTGCTTCTTGCCTCAGGGGCTCATGGAAAAAGACAATGTTTACCACATGCTTTGGTGATGATTCACCAAGTATTAGGGGGATATCAGGGTCAAGGTACTGATATTCAAATTCATGCTAAACAAATTCAGCGAGTCAGTGACCAGATGACGGAAATTTTGGCTAAACATACAGGAAAAAGTTTTGAGCAAATTGAAAAAGATACTAATCGCGATTATTTCTTAACGCCAGAAGAGGCTTTGAAGTATGGTTTAATTGATTCGATAGTGACGGAACGTCTAGCATTGAAATAAGTAATTTTAATCCCCATTTTCACAAGAGGTAGTAGTGAGGTCAGTAAATGAGTGAAGAAAAATCACAAGTTTTATATTGTTCGTTTTGTGGCAAAAGTCAGCATCAAGTTCGTAAATTAATCGCAGGTCCCGGTGTCTTCGTGTGTAACGAATGTGTAGATTTATGTAATGATATTATTCGTGAAGAAGCAATTGCTCATGCTGTTGAGGTTCAGAAAAAATTTCCAACACCATCAGAAATTCATCAATTATTAAATGAATATGTTGTTGGTCAAAATCTTGCTAAGAAAATATTAGCTGTTGCCGTGTACAATCATTATAAACGATTAAGTTTCTACACTAAAAAAGATGATTCTGTTGAAATTGGCAAAAGTAATATCCTTTTGATTGGTCCCACTGGTTCCGGAAAAACTTTATTAGCCCAAACATTAGCTAAAATATTAAATGTTCCTTTTGCTATTGCAGATGCAACTACATTGACAGAAGCGGGATATGTAGGTGAGGACGTTGAAAATATTGTTCAAAAACTATTACAAAAATGTAATTATGATGTTGAAAAAGCAAAAACAGGCATTATTTATATTGACGAAATTGATAAAATCGCTCGTAAAACAGATAGTCCCTCATTAACTCGCGATGTTTCTGGTGAAGGAGTGCAGCAAGCTTTATTGAAATTAATCGAAGGTACAATTGCTTCTATTCCCCCTCAGGGTGGTCGAAAACATCCGCAGCAAGAATATTTGCGAGTAGATACCTCTAATATTTTATTTATTTGTGGAGGAGCATTTGCTGATTTGCATAAAATTATTCAGCGTCGTACAGATAATAGTGGGATTGGTTTTACTGCGGAAGTACGTTCGCAAGACGATTGTACAAACACTTCAGAATTAATTAAACAAACAGAACCGGAAGATTTAATTAAATTTGGTTTAATTCCAGAATTTGTTGGACGGCTACCTGTTATCGCCACTTTAGAAGAATTGAATGAAGATGCTTTAATTCGCATTTTAACAGAACCAAAAAATGCGTTGGCTAAGCAGTATCATAAGTTGTTTGAATTAGAGAGTGTGCAAATTGATTTTCGTGAAGATGCTTTGCGGCAAATTGCTAAGAGAGCCATTCAGAGAAAAACAGGGGCACGTGGATTACGCTCCATTGTCGAACATACTCTACTGGATTTAATGTACGAGCTTCCTACTGTCGTTGGTTTAAAGAAAGTCGTAATCGATGGAGGTGTAATTAATCAAACTTCACCACCATTATTTATTTGTGATAAAGAAAAAATTTCACGTAAAGTGGCTCAAGAATAATAATAAAAGGATATGATATGGTAGAACCAGCAGCCGAAAAATTGGAATTACCATTGTTACCATTGCGTGATGTCGTAGTATTCCCCCATATGGTAATTTCTTTATTTGTGGGTCGGTCTGAATCAGTCAAGGCATTGAAAATGGCCATGTCGCAAGATAAGCGGGTTTTTCTAGTCGCCCAAAAAGATGCTAATAATGATTCGCCGGAGCAAAAAGATCTTTATGAAATCGGAACAATTGCTACTATCTTGCAATTGTTACGATTACCAGATGGTACCGTGAAAGTGTTAGTAGAAGGCTCTGAGAGAACTAGACTCATTCATTTAGAAAAAAAAGAAAATTATTTACAAGTTGAAATTAAACTCTTAAAAGAAGAAGGCACAGAAGGTGCCGATCAAATGGAGTTACAAGCGTTGATTCGTACTGTCCTTAGTCAATTTGAGCAATTAGTAAAAATAAATAAAAAAATTCCTCCGGAACTTTTACCTTCTTTAGCAAGTATTGAGGATCCTGGGCATTTAGCTGATAGTATTGCAGCCCACATGACAATTAAATTAGATTCCCGTCAAAAGATTCTTGAAATTCTTTCTGTTAAAGAACGATTGGAAGTTTTACAAAAAGTTTTAGCTCAAGAATTAGATTTAATGGAAGTTGAAAAACGAGTTCAAGGGAGAGTTCGGCAACAAGTGGAAAAAAGTCAGCGCCAATATTACTTAAGTGAAAAAATAAAAGCTATTCAGGAAGAGTTAGGTGAATTAGAGGAAGCTGGTCTTATTGATGAGCAACACCAATTGCTCGAAAAGATTAAAAAAGCTGGGATGTCTTTAGAAGCTCAAGAAAAGGCAATGGCTGAATTGAATAAATTAAAAATGATGCCACCGATGTCGGCAGAAGCTACGGTTACCCGTAATTATCTGGATTGGTTGCTTCAAGTTCCTTGGAAAAAGCGCACTAAAATTAGCAAAGATTTAAAGCTTGCCGAAGAAATTTTAGAAGCAGATCATTATGGATTAGAGGAAGTTAAACAACGAATTCTAGAATATTTAGCCGTACAACAGCGCGTTCGCAAATTAAAAGGTCCTATTCTATGTTTAGTTGGACCACCTGGAGTAGGTAAAACTTCATTAGGACAATCAATTGCAAATGCGACAGGCCGTAAATTTGTGCGTATTTCTTTAGGAGGCATTCGAGATGAAGCTGAAATTCGGGGCCATCGTCGAACTTATATTGGTGCTCTTCCTGGAAAGATCATTCAAAAGATCGCAAAAGCTGGTGTTCGTAATCCATTATTCATGTTAGATGAAGTAGATAAAATGGCAGTGGATTTTAGAGGTGATCCCGCTGCTGCTCTTTTAGAAGTTTTGGATCCGGAACAAAACCACGCTTTTGGAGACCATTATCTAGAAGTAGATTATGATCTTTTGGATGTTATGTTTATTGCCACAGCAAATTCTCTTAATATCCCTCTACCATTGTTAGATAGAATGGAAGTCATTCGACTAGCTGGTTATACAGAAGAAGAAAAATTAAATATCGCTAAACGTTATTTAATTTCACGTCAGCTTAAGTTAACGGGATTAAAAGAAAAAGAAATATTTATTTCTGATGGTTCAATTTATGAAATAATTCGATATTACACACGAGAAGCTGGAGTTCGAGCTCTGGAAAGAGAAATCGCAAAATTATGTCGAAAAGTCGTTAAACAAATTTTGACAGAAAAAGAAAAATTAAAACGAACTAAACAAAAAAAGTCCATCAAACAGTATCAAATAACTGTCCGTAATTTAGGAAAATATTTAGGTGTAAAACGTTATCGTTTTGGATTGGCTGATGAAAAAGATCAGATTGGTCAGGTAACCGGTTTAGCTTGGACAGAATTTGGAGGAGAGCTTTTAACAATAGAAGCTCAAGTAATGCCTGGAAAAGGTAAATTCTTACATACCGGTCGTTTAGGAAATGTCATGCAAGAGTCAATTCATGCAGCCACTACAGTGGTACGGAGTCGCTCAACGGGCTTGGGTGTCCCAGATGATTATTTCCAAGTGCATGATTTTCATATTCATGTTCCTGAGGGCGCCACACCAAAAGATGGACCGAGTGCTGGTATTGGAATGTGTAGTGCTCTAGTTTCAACAATTACGCGAATTCCTGTACGAGCTGATATTGCTATGACAGGTGAAATTACTTTGCGTGGTGAAGTACTTCCCATTGGAGGATTAAAAGAAAAATTGTTAGCTGCGCTTCGGGGTAATATAAAACATGTTATCATTCCTGAGGACAATAAAGGAGATTTAAAGGAAATACCAGCCATTGTGACTCATGGATTAAAAATCCATCCCGTAAAATGGATTGATCAAGTTTTTGAATTAGCATTGACTCATATTCCCAAAGTAGAAACTTCTGTTAAAATTTCTTCATTGAAAACATTAAGTAAAACCCGTAAAGAAGATCGACAGACTCAAACATATTAATTATCGTTCATTTTTATGCTTAAAAATCAGGAAAAATTACAATCAGATATAGTGCGTCTTTTAGATCGTGCAAAAAAACGAGTGGATCAAGTTGAAATTAGTGTAAGTATCCAAATGGGTTTTTTGGTAAATGTTCGTCTAGGGGCTGTAGAAACTATCGAGCATCATTATAAGAATTCCCTTGATATTAAAATTTATCATCAACAACGTACAGGTAGTGCAAGCACTTCAAATTTATCTTTTGAAGCGATGGAAATTGCTTTTGATAAAGCTTGTACTATTGCCCAATTTAGTCAGGAAGACCCCTATGTCGGATTAGCAGACGCCGCGGATTTGGCCTGGGATTACCCCAATTTGATGCTTTATCACCCTTGGAAAATTACCCCTAAAGAAGCTATTGAACTCGCCATAGAATGTGAAACCCTTGCGCGTAAATATGATCCTCGAATCAAAAATTCCAATGGCGCTACGGTGAATACATATGATTTATTTAGAATGTATGGGAATTCTCATGAATTTTTAGGTCACTATCCTTCGACCCTGCATAGTATGAGTTGTAGTTTAGTTGCTGAACAAAACAACCAAATGCAGCGTGATCATGATTATACTTTAGCCCGTAGTTCCGATAAATTATTGCCAATTGATCTTATTGCTCAACACGTCGCAGAAAAGACAATTCGTCGATTAGGAGCTAGAAAAATAAGAACACGTCGCTGTCCTATTATTTTTGATGCACCTGTGGCGAAAGAAATGTGGCAATCTTTAATTGCGGCGATTCAAGGTAGTAATTTATACCGTGATGCTTCTTTTTTATCTGGACAATTACATCAGCAGATCTTACCTAAATTTATTACTATTTATCAGGATCCGCATTTGCCCGGCGAAATTGGTAGCGCACCTTTTGATGAGAGTGGGGTTAAAACTCAAAAAATAAATTATGTAGAAAATGGAATGTTAACTAATTATATTTTAAACACATACTCGGCAAGAAAATTAGGAATGAAAACTACAGGAAATGCGGGAGGAGTTTTTAATTTATTTATAACCCCTGGTAATAAAGATTTAATTGATTTATTTAAAGAAATGCAAACAGGCTTGTTTGTTACGGAGTTGATGGGTCCAGGTGTTAACTTATTAACGGGAAATTATTCTCGTGGGGCTTTTGGGTATTGGATTGAAAATGGTGAAATTCAACATCCCGTTGAAGAAATTACTATTTCTGGTAATTTGAAAGAAATGTTTAAACAAATCCAAGCGGCTGCTAACAATGTCGATCCCCGTAGTAGCATCAAGACTGGATCAATTTTAATAGAGCAGATGACCGTCGCAGGAGAATAATTTCTTAATATTGATCATATTAATCATAAAATGAATTATAGTGCCGCTAGGTATCTATAATTC
>NZ_NSHJ01000133.1 GCF_002871095.1 Coxiella-like endosymbiont | reverse complement strand
CTGTTCTTTTTAAGAAAATAGACCCTTCTTCATTTAAGAGTGAATAGTAAAATTTTTTAATATATTTTGATCGGTATAATTTTTATTAGGATTAATACAATTAAATCTTAGTAAGATATAACGGTATTTGTAGGAATTTTTTGATACTGTGCATAGGGGGAATGTAGGATGGTGAAATCGATCAAGTTTTTTTTGATTGTTCTTTAGTAATTGTATTTATATTTTTTAAAAAAAAATCCTAAATAAAAATACATATTTTTATTTAAAAAATTGTCATTTCAAAACTATCAAGCAATCGATTACAACTTTTATGGTTTGGTTATTATGGCGTTATTAACCTTTCCGATCAGGAAAGTCAGGAATGGTTTTGCTAAATATTTTTATTGGATTTTAATGATTAAACCTCTAAATATTTCAGATCACTCAAAGCTATAAAATTCATGATTAAGTACTAAAGAGCGAGAATGGCTATTGATTAGAATTCATTATTACTGGTGTGATGAATTTATATCGTCACTAGATTATAGCCTCGATTGATTGCTTCATGCAAAATTAGAAGCTGTCATTACTCACTAAATTAGAAATCACAGGATCTATAAAAAAGATTATATATTACAATCAAGTGTTGAATAAAATTAGGGTGGATAAATTATTGTAAGCAGAAAGTTTTTTACTGATGTGAAATGAACGGCTAAGAAAATAGCAAATCACTATATAAAAATTTGATTATCTGAAACACTCTCAAGAGATTTTAGTATATAATTTTCCAGAGAAAATCAGTTCTCTCTCACAGAGATTTCCTAAACGACTGTTATGAGTTAGGAAAGCTAGTAAACTTACTTAGTGTAATGTAACCTCGTGCTCAATGAATCTCCTCTCCAAAAAGCAGGCTTACTAATGGTAATTCCAGGACCATCTTTACAGTGAGGCGAGAGGCAACAAAAGCAATACTATTAAAATTTTTTCTGTTAGTTATTCTTCTTAGGTTGGGAATAGCAGGTTTTATTCTTTGCTTGAACCAAGTATTTGTGGGATTGGGGTGCCGTTGTGCTGTGTTTTGTGTTTGTTTCAGCTAGAAATTATTGTTATTCAGGGTATGATTGTTATCTTGAAGATTACTCAAAGGTTACGAAAGTAAAACTGAGCATTTCACGAATTCAAATCCCTTCTTCTGAAAAAGAAGGATACTCTCTTGTCTTTTCTTTATACGGATTAGTTCCTCCCCCCTTTAATATTAGGTGGAAAGAACAGGCCGCTAGGGGAGATTGATTAAATTCTGCTTCATATAAAAGATCCTGCTTTATAAATATCTTTCTGCTCGACAAATCAGTAATAAGCGGCTACACTTCGAGGCTTATTGAAGGGGCACGCAAAATTATGATAATGAAAATTAACGAGGAAGCTCTGACCTTTGATGACGTTTTGTTACTCCCTGGCTACTCCGAAGTCTTGCCCAAAGATGTTTCGCTCACCACACGTTTGACTCAGAATATAACTCTTAATATTCCTCTATTATCCGCTGCTATGGATACTGTGACCGAAGCGCGTTTAGCCATTGCATTAGCTGAAGCAGGTGGTATCGGAATCTTACATAAAAATATGAGCCCTGAACGCCAAGCAAGTGAAGTTCGAAAAGTAAAAAAATTTGAAAGCGGTGTTGTATTTTATCCTATTACTGTTTCACCAACGAGTACTATTGGTGAACTTAAAAAAATTACGAGTGAATACAATATTTCAGGGCTTCCTGTGGTAGAAGGTGAGCAGCTTGTTGGAATTATTACTAATCGTGATATTCGTTTTGAATTAGATATGGAGCAAAAAGTCGCTAATTTGATGACTCCAAAAGAACGTCTTATTACCATTAAAGAAGGTGCCACACGCGAAGAAATTATTAATCTTTTCCGCCCACATCGTGTAGAAAAGTTGCTAGTAATCAACGAACACTTTGAATTACGTGGATTAATTACTGTGAAAGATATTCTGCGCTCACAAGAGAATCCTAATGCTTGTAAAACTGCCTCAGGACAATTGCGAGTGGGTGCAGCCATTGGTATAGGAAACGAAACTCCGGATCGGGTAGCTGCTTTGGTAGCTGAAGGGGTTGATATTTTGGTGGTAGATACTGCACATGGCCATTCACAAGGAGTGATTGATCGAGTGAAATGGATTAAAAAGCATTATTCAGATGTGCCCCTGATTGCTGGTAACATAGCTACGGCTTCAGCGGCAAGAGCATTAACTAATGCAGGGGTTGACGCGGTTAAGGTAGGAATGGGTCCCGGGTCCATTTGTATTACACGCATTGTGGCTGGCATAGGAGTTCCACAAATTACGGCTATCGCGCAGGTAGCTTCTGAATTAGAAAATGATGATGTTTTTATTATTGCTGATGGAGGAATTCGATTTTCTGGTGATCTCTGTAAAGCCATTGGAGCAGGAGCGCATGCTGTAATGATTGGTGGGTTGTTTGCTGGAACTGAAGAAGCGCCAGGGGAAGAAGTTTTATATCAAGGTTGTTCCTATAAATCGTATCGGGGAATGGGTTCTGCACGAGCTATGTTTGGAACCTATGGTTCATCTGATCGATATTTTCAAGAAGCCCAAGAGAAACAAGAAAAATATGTTCCTGAAGGCATCGAGGGTTGTGTTCCTTATAAAGGTCCTTTGCGAGGGGTGATTCATCAGTTGACTGGTGGTTTGCGCTCAGGCATGGGTTATACGGGTTGTAAAACGATTGAAGAAATGCGAACAAAAACTCAGTTTGTTCGCGTAACAAGTGCAGGAGTTCGAGAAGGTCATGCCCACGATGTAACTGTAACAAAAGAATCGCCAAATTATTCAGTAGAAGAGTAAGAATATATTATTTTCTATTTTTATTATGTATTTCATAGAACAATAAAAATCCATTAACAATACAATATGCGGACAGACATTCATTACTATCGAATTTTAATCCTTGATTTTGGTTCGCAATATACGCAATTAATTGCTCGGCAGGTGCGTGAAATTGGCGTATATTGTGATTTAATGTCCTGTGAAGTGGATGAGCAAACTATTCGTAATTATAATCCTCATGGTATCATCCTGTCAGGAGGTCCTGAAACAGTCACCTTGAGCTCTAGTTTACGTGCCCCTTCGATTGTTTTTGAAATTGGTTGTCCGGTATTAGGAATTTGTTACGGAATGCAAACGATGGCCTATCAATTAGGCGGGAAAGTGGAGATGACCACTAAGGGTGAATTTGGTCATATGGAAGTGCAAATACTCAAATCTGACTTATTATTTGAAAACATTGAGGATCGTATCTCTACTGAAGGTATTCCTTTATTAGATGTTTGGATGAGTCACGGTGATATCGTTACAGAATTACCCCCGGGATTTGAAGCAACTGCTAGTACCAATAATTCTCCTTATGCAGCAATGGCTCACTTTAAACGACGGTTTTTTGGTTTACAATTTCATCCTGAAGTTACACACACACCTCAAGGACATCAGATCTTAATTCAATTTGTTAAAGATATTTGTCAATGTCGAGCAACCTGGACAACGAAGAATATTATTGAAGAAGGTATTCATAAGATTCGCAATAAAGTAGGGAGTGGGAAAGTTATGGTGGGCTTGTCAGGTGGAGTAGATTCCGCTGTGACAGCAGCTATTGTGCACCAAGCAATTGGTAATCAATTAGTATGTGTTTTAGTAAATACAGGGTTACTGCGATTAAATGAAGTGGAGGAAGTATTACATGTATTCAAAAAACATATAGGTGTAACGGTGATTTGCGTTAGTGCGCAAGAGCGTTTTTTGAAAGCCTTAAGAGGGGTTTTGGATCCAGAAGAAAAGCGTAAAATTGCAGGTGAACAATTTATTCGAGTTTTTGAAACAGAGGCTAAAAAATTAGACGTCAATTGGTTAGGTCAAGGAACGATTTATCCTGATGTAATTGAATCCGCAAAAACAAAAACTGGGAAAGGTCATCTCATCAAAACGCATCATAACGTAGGAGGATTACCCCTTAAAATAGAGTTGCAACTTATTGAGCCCTTACGAGAATTATTTAAAGACGAAGTTCGAAAATTAGGTTTAGAGTTAGGTTTGCCTTACGATTTAGTTTATCGCCATCCTTTTCCAGGACCGGGTTTGGCTACTCGTATTTTGGGGGAAATTAAAGCTGAATATATTGATATATTACAACGTGCTGATGCAATTTTTATTGAAGAATTAAAAAAACACGATTATTACCACAAAGTGAGTCAAGCCTTTGTTGTATTTATGCCGATAAAATCCGTGGGTGTTAAAGGCGATGCGCGGCATTATGGTTATTTAGTAGCTTTACGGGCTGTGAAAACAGTAGATTTTATGACAGCATGTTGGGCAGAATTACCTTATGAATTTTTAACGAGTGTTGCTCAGCGTATTGTGAATGAAATTAAAGAAATTTCACGTGTGCTTTATGATATTACTAATAAACCACCAGCGACGATTGAGTGGGAGTAAAGAAAGAAAAAATATGTACACCAGGTATCAGAAAATTTAGAGGCATCTCAAGGAAAATGACAAAATTTAATTTTTTGAAGGGGGGTATTGATCTTTTTTACCTTGGCAATCTTTATGCTAAGTATTTTTATTTTTTTTAAGATGATTCTTTTTTAAGATGATTATTAAAATCCTAAGACTATGCTTAATTTTAATGATTAGTAATTTTTTTGTGAATTTAATTTATCCTACTAGTAGGACTCGAAGAAGCTTTTTTAGCTTCCTTATTTAATAAGGAAGCTGTTGAATATTTGTTTAAGTTAAATAGTTATGTAAATGAATACATACGTATTCAACAATAGAGTTAAAAAGAAGATCAAATTACTGTAGTTATTTTAGATCATATAAAACCAATTGAAGGCATTTCTGCTGAGTATGAAATATTAACTAAAAAAACTTAGGAAGAATTAATATAAATTAATCATTCAAGATTGTAAGACTGATGCTATTGTACAAATGCTGATTTTAATGAAATTAATTAATGGAATATTTGGTGTATAATCTTATTAGCTAAGCAGCATATACTCAATCAATTAAATATATACTCAATCAATTAAATTGTTTCTTTTTAAAAAGAGTTACTGGATTTATGCGTTTATCCAAAATTATTTTGTTTTATAGAAGAAATTGTTAAAGGGGGGTAGCTGTATATTTATGCCATTAACTTAGTATCCTATATTAATGAAAATTACTCGTAATGGGGAGATGATTAAAGATGACAATAATATCTCTTTATTATATTTTTTGTATCATAAAGGATCAAGGGTATCTAACTTTGTCTTACTTTAAAGAGATTTATCCGGTTAGGCTGTTCTTTCGCCTATCTATTAAAAAAGTTTTGAACCACTAAAAAATTTATGGTTTTCCCTTGTTTTGAAGATTAGTTAGGATAAGAGAAGTGAGGTATGAATAAATTTTTTTTGAGTTTGAAATTTTAAATTTTTAAATTTACGTATTAATATACAGTTAAAGTTCTTGCTGCTAATTGGATATTATTTAAAAATCTGTTTCAGGATGTTAAATTAAAAGGAGAAAGAGAAAGTTTGATATTGATTTTTCATCAGGAATCATGGTTAAGAATTAGTTATACTTATGATTAGATTAAGTCGGCGGTTATTGATAAATTAGATACTAGATTTTACAATCTTTTCTCTTCTTATGGAGAAGAGAAAAGATTGATATAAAAGCTGTATCATCTCTGATGTGTTTTATAGAAAAAACACATCCTAGTTTCATTAAGTTTGAGTAAGTTTAAGTTTTTCAAATATTTAATACTAAATGAAATCATGTAATCAATTTTTATGTATGAGATTTATCCAAAAATTACATTTAAACTATTAGATTTTTAATAAATTTATAGACTATTTAGAATCGGAGTCCATTATCATGAGAAGAATAATGATGAGTACAATAATACGGTTGTATTTTTTAGGATGTTATAATGAAATTATAGTGTTTTTTTTAAAAAAATATATTATATAGATTTTAAAAAATCTGAAGCGAAATAAAATTTAATGCATCAACTAAAATTTTATATTGGATTTAAAACTTAGTCAAAAATTGGAAAATACAATTGATATTAAACTTTTATGACTTTAAAGAAGACCCAAATTTTCGGATTATTTTTTGATATATTATATTTTTAATGGATATTATTTAAAAATCTCTTCATTTTATATGATCATATAAATGCAAGATAAAAAATTTAATTTTATAAATAAAATTATAGCTATCAAATATGAATAT
>NZ_NSHJ01000132.1 GCF_002871095.1 Coxiella-like endosymbiont | reverse complement strand
CTTTAGAAGAATATTTTATTTATAATAAAATAAATAATAATTATTTTAATCCTACAGATAAATTAAGAATAACAACCTGTAATCTAGTGCCACCAAAAAAATAATTAATATATTTGATCAAATTAAGTAGTTACAGTAATGGGAGTAAACGCAAATGGTAATTTTGAAGCATCTTTGAAAGTAATAATTTCCCAAGCTTCTTTTTCATCCAATAATTTCTTTAATAAAGAACTATTTAGAGTATGACCAGATTTAACCCCATGGAAGGATCCAATTACTCCATAGCCTAATAAATAAAGATCACCAATCACATCAAGGATTTTATGTTTAACGAATTCATCGGGATAACGCAAGCCATCTTGGTTTAAAATTTTATATTCATCTAAAACAATCGCATTATCTAAACTAGCACCTAGGGCTAAATTATTTTTTCGAATAAATTCATAATCCGATAAAAAACCAAAAGTTCGCGCACGAGAAACTTCTTTGACGTAGGAAGTACTTGAAAAATCAAGAGTTACATTTTGGTTTTGTTCATTAAATAAAGGATGATCAAAATCAATACTAAAACTAATTTTAAATCCGTTATAGGGTTCAATCATTACACTTTTTTCACCATCTTCTACCTTAATCTTTTTTTTAATTCCAATAAATTCTTTAGCAGCATTTTGTTCTTCAATCCCAGCCGATTGAATTAAAAATACAAAAGGACCAGAACTTCCATCCATAATAGGAAGCTCAGGCGAAGTAAGATCAATATATAAATTATCAATACCAACACCCGCTAAAGCCGATAATAAGTGTTCAACAGTAGCTACTCGAACATCGTCTTTTGCTAAACAAGTTGATAAACTGGTATCAGCAATATGATTAACTGTGGCAGGAATTTCTACAACAGGCTTTAAATCTGTTCGGCAAAAGATAATGCCTGTATTGGGTGGCGCGGGACGGAGAGTCAAATAAATTTTTTCGCCAGTATGAACACCAACACCAGTTGTTCTGACAATATTTTTCAGAGTTCTTTGCTTGATCATTATTTCAATCCCTTCCCTAAAAGGGATGTATTTTAGCATATCCCTTATTTAAATTTAATAGGAATACAATTTTTACAAATAAAGAGAAAAGCACATTTGAAAAATGTTAATCTTCTTCCTGACGACGTAAAAAAGTAGGAATATCTAAATAGTCAAAATCACGCTCTTGCTGTTCCTGTATTTCCACTGTTCGTTTAGTAGGTTCTTGGTTTCGCATGTAGGTTGGACAATCCAATTGATGATAATCTAATATGCGATCCTTTTTTGTATTTTTTACAGGTTTAAGAGGGACACTAGTACTTCTACTATTTTGAGTACTAAGTCCACTATTAAGTCCAGTAACTACAACAGTTACTCGTAATTCATCGCTCATTTCAGGATCAATCACTGTGCCAACCACTACTGTTGCATTTTCCGATGAAAATGCTTTAATAGCTTCACCTACTTGCTCAAATTCTCCGATAGAGAGATCCATTCCGGCAGTAATATTTACCAATACTCCACGAGCACCTGTGAAATCTATATCTTCCAATAATGGGCTGGCAATAGCTGCTTCAGCCGCTTCACGTGCACGATTTTCACCACTGCTAACGCCTGTCCCCATCATAGCCATACCCATTTCAGACATCACTGTTCGTACATCTGCAAAGTCGACGTTGATTAAACCCGGGCGAGTGATTAAATTTGCAATACCTTGTACTGCACCTAACAATACGTTATTAGCAGATTTAAATGCATTTAATAAAGTAATATTTTTACCTAGTACATTTAGCAATTTATTATTAGGAATGGTGATCAATGAATCAACATATTTAGTTAATGCTTTAATTCCTTCTTCAGCTACTTCCATTCGCTTTTTTCCTTCAAAAACAAATGGCTTTGTCACAATAGCAACGGTTAATATACCTAATTCTTTAGCCACTTCCGCAAATATGGGTGCTGCCCCTGTGCCCGTACCACCACCCATGCCGGCCGTTAAAAAAACCATATCAGTTCCTTCAAGAATTTCTTGAATTCGATCACGCGCTTCTTCAGCTGCCTGACGTCCAATATTTGGATCTGCACCCGCACCCAAACCTTTTGTTATTTCTTCCCCTAACTGAAGCACAATTCGAGCACTGGAACGACCCAATGCTTGAGCATCAGTGTTCGCACAAAGAAATTCAACACCATCAATACTTTCAGTAATCATATGCTCAATTGCATTTCCGCCACCACCACCGATACCAATTACTTTTATTTGGGCATTTTCGGGTGAAGTTTTACCAAGCTCAAACATGCTTTTTCTCCTAAAAATTCCCCTGGAACCAACTTTTCATTCGTTGCCATAAACTTAAACCACGATCTAAACCAAAGGTCGCTGAATTATTATTTTGATTTTGATGACCGTGAATCAATAAGCCGACTGCTGTTGCATACATAGGATTATCTCGAACATCTGCTAATCCATTAACGTACTGAGGTAGCCCTAACCGTACAGGCATTTGAAAAATTTTTTCGCTTAAGTCAACACATCCGAAAATGCGTGAAGCACCACCTGTCAAAACAATACCACCAGAAATTAACTCTTCAAAGCCACTACGTCGCAATTCGGCTAATACTAATTTGAATAATTCCTCGTAACGCGCAGCAACTACCTGAGCTACTGCTCTTTTTCGGACTTCTTTCGGTAGTCGTTTAGCAACACTCAGAACTTGTATGGTTTCTTCAGGATCAACTTTTTCCGGTAATACTGATGCGTACTTCATTTTAATGTGCTCAGCATATTGCGTAGGAGTACGTAAAGCTACTGCTACATCGTTGGTTACATGATCACCCGCAATCGGAATTACATGGGTATGACGAATAACCCCTTCCGTAAATATAGCTATATCCGCAGTACCCCCCCCAATATCAACCATACAAACACCTAATTCTTTTTCATCATCAGTTAATACCGAATGACTTGAAGCAAGCTGTTCTAAAACAATATCACCCACTTGTAACCCACAACGGCGAACACATTTAGTAATATTCTGAGCAGCACTCACAGCGCCAGTAACAATATGTACTTTTGCTTCTAAGCGAACCCCTGACATTCCCACAGGTTCACGCACACCTTCTTGATTATCAATGATAAATTCTTGAGGCAAAATATGAAGTATTTTTTGATCAGCAGGAATAGCCACCGCTTTCGCTGCATCAATTACCCGATCTACATCTGATTGATTCACTTCACGATCGCGAATTGCCACAATCCCATAAGAATTTAAACTGCGAATATGACTACCGGCAATCCCCGTATAAGCAGAGCGAATTTGACAGCCAGCCATTAATTCTGCTTCTTCAACTGCGCACTCAATGGATTGCACGGTTGATTCAATATTGACTACTACACCACGTTTTAATCCATGCGATGGATGTGTTCCAAAACCAATAACTTCGATTTGGTTATCTTGGATCACTTCTCCAACAAGCGCAGCTATTTTGCTAGTGCCAATATCTAACGCAAAAATAAGATTTTTTTCCGAATTTTTCGGCATAATTTTGCCAAAGTCTCCCTGTGTCGTGTCCTCGCCCACATTGACTGTTAAATCATTAGTATAAGCGATATACCTTAAAAGCACTATTAAAAATTAGTGGTAATTCTAGCATTCTTTTTTAAATTTTATTACTCTTAAATACGTTTTTAAATTATCAAAAGCTTAATAAAATTAATTTTATTTTCTACTTAAAATAAAGAGAAAATCTAAAATTAATTCAATTAAGGATTAGCAAATATAATTGTAATTTTTACAAGTACATTATAGTTGAGAAAAAAAGGATGCTTCTTAAAATAATCTAAATTAGATTAAGAAATAAAAAAATTCACGAGTATATTTTTCAGTTTTCTATTCTTCCCTTTTACTGTATCTACACCCCGATTTTTGTGCATTTTTGTACATAATACACTATCTTCATGACAGTAATACAACGTTAAAATCAAAAAAACCTCAAACAATATTTAAAAATCTATTATAACCTTTTGGATACCTTATACATCACAGATTCTTTCGTTCGTAACTACCTTCTCTCATGTGAAACAATTTAATTCATCAATTATCAGATCGATCGGTTATTATAAAATTATGTTTTAGTTATGGGTCGTGATTATTAAGCACAAATTTTAAGAAAGACTTTTTCTAGTAATTTTTTAGAATCCTTCTCCAAAACAATTGAATCAAGATGGAAAATAATCATAGACCATAATTCGCAAAATAGAAAAATTTTTTAACACCATTAAAAGATTGCCGCATTTTCTGTAAAAATACGCTATTAACAATAACTTTATCATGCGTGATCAAGCTATTACTATTATGGCCAATCCTATAAAATCGTATAATAATAGCTTATGATTATCGTGTTAATTCCCACCTTAGCTCTTCAGAGTAACCTCTAAGAGCATTGTTAGTCGTTCATAAGGTGAGAATATTATGATACCTTTTCAAGAAAAGGAGTGGATTGCTTGGACTGACTTCCTATTTTATGTCTATTTTCCATAAATTTTATCAATTATTTTCTTTCCATTCACAACTCAAGCGAATACAATAACCCTTATTAGTTTATTAGCTTTTTATGCCTCTGTTTCTTTTTTAATTTTTATTCTTAACTATCTCCCGTAATCCATAAACTTTGAGCATTAGCCCAAAGTCAATCAATTTAGCCACTTTACTAACGAAAACGCATCCTCCAAAGGTAAAAGTTTCATGAACATATAAGGTTTGTGCACTGATAAGGATATATTTTAGTATTTTGACAAGGAAGATTTTCTTTTAATCTTAAAAACTTCTTATATTAAAAAATTATTAAGGCACCTACCCTTTTTCAGTCATTTTTTTGATGCTATAGTATTTATACTTTTTTAAAAAGTACGAGACGAGATTAAGGTACGCAATTAAGCAAGAGCTCAACTGACTTACCGATTTGTTCATCTCAAAATTCATAAATCATATTACTACCATTGACACCACCAATTATTTAATCCTACTTATAACAAGGATTGAAATTTAATAGAGTTTTACTATTTAATTAAAATCACGATAAACTTATATAATCTTTCAAGAAAATCCCTTTTTTCAAAACACGTTTCCTAACGTTTTAGCAACTTTATTCTTTTAGTACTGAGGAACCTAGGATAAAAGAAGGCCTTGCTATAAAAAAACTCAGCAGAAAAAACATGAACTCACACTGCGACCCCAACAACCCTTTGCAATTGAACTGACTCGGTATGTCGGAACATAACTCAACTGTGATTCAGCTTATTTGCAGTCACTTGGAAAGCTAACCTAGCAGAAATAATGATATTGCTAATCATACAAATTTCCTGTAGATGGTAACCTTAAAAAGTACTTCTCTTGAAGGTATGCTAGATATACCCCATAAAGAATACTAGGTTAAAAAATTCACAGACAACCCAGGGGTAGGGTGGAGTGCTAGATATACTCTTCAACCTCTCACCGTATACATTCTTTTATCAAAAGAATGAAATACAGTATTAAGAATTTTGAAATTAATCCTCATATCAGAGATAAAAATAGATCAAATAGATTATATTACCTTGCTGTTTATATTACCCTTCTATCTTATATTACCCTTCTATCTCGGCTAATCCAATAACTATACGCACAATAAAATATTGCTTAGAAATATGTATTAATTTCCAAAATTAAGATACAGCACAGAAACGATGATTACAGGAGAACATATGTTTTCTATTCAGCAGGAAAAATCTGTGCTATTGAAGCAAATGTTTTTTATCACAGAATAAGGAATTTCTACGAAAAACCTCAAAATAAGATAGGAAAATAATATACTACTCTTTATCGTCAAAGTTTTGCTATCGAAGCTATAAGATACACAATTGTACATTTATAATGTATACCACAATATAGATTTATAATCTATACCACAATATAGCAAAACTTAAAATACTAACCTTATAACTACCTTCCCTCTTCTTACCCTCCTCTGTATAAGAAATCGAGATAATTTATTAACGCACACTACATTGCGCCACCTCGAATCCTGAAAATATCAGCCCTATGTTTTATTCTGAAGTGAACAGATACTACAGGCTATAAGATTGATCATTAATCTTAATGGGACTTTTCAAAATATGATAATATACAGCACTATGAAAATATTTCACCAATCTTCAAGCAATTTCCTGAACTATACTCTAAGTGGCTATTACATTATTTCGTAAATCACATCCTAAAAAATAGAGAAAACTTTATTGAGGATTGACTCGCTATAACTTAAGAATCAAAAATTATTAA
>NZ_NSHJ01000131.1 GCF_002871095.1 Coxiella-like endosymbiont | reverse complement strand
CTACCATTTATGGCTTCTTTAGATATGGGAACTAAGCAGAATACCAGGGAACTTGCTAACGAACTTATACGTAACAACAACTCTACCCTAAGGATTTAATTTGATATTGTAGATTTCCCTATAATCTAATTAAAAATAATCCATTATTAGATGAGATGTAGGAATTTTAACATGCAAACTAATAGGAAAGACAGAGGTTTTCTTAAGCCATGAAGTTATAAATAAAAATTATCAAATAGCAGTAATTGAATTGAAGGTAAGAGATTTTTTACCAAGAAAACACTTGAGAAGAAAGTATACTAATGTAAGATTTAAAAAGGAACCCCCTTTAAAATTACCTTATTGTTTTATACTAGTAGACCCATCTTTTTACAACTAGCTGTCAATCAATATAAAATAACTTTTTCTTTAACAAAAGCATACCAGATATTCAGACTCAAAATTAACCACAGAAGTAATGGTTGACGATTCAGACATGGTATTCTTAAAAGAAATCTATGAACAAACTAGCCAATAAGAAATACCTGAAATCCTCAATAAGTTTACCTAAGATGTTTCTTTCAGGCAGGAAGGAAGAAATCTGGCGGTGCCACCTATTAGCACATTAACAAGAACCAGTAATGATTAATTGTGTAAGACCTCAAATGATTACGATACATAAACAACAATATCAAAAACTTAGTAACATCTATCTCATTGGACCTATGGGTTCTGGAAAAACAAGTCTGGGTAAACAGTTTGGTAACTTAACCGGAAATCGTTTTTATGATTCAGATATTGAAATTGAAAAACGAACAGGTGCAGATATTCCATGGATTTTCAAGTGGGAAGGGGAAGAAGGCTTTCGTAAACGTGAAACCCAAGTGATTGATTCATTGTGTAAATTCAATAATATTATTTTAGCCACTGGAGGAGGGTGTATATTAAATGAAGCTAATCGCCGTTTTTTATCTGAAAACGGTATTGTAATCTATTTAACGGTGTCAATAGAAACACAATTAAAACGGATTTCTCGTACAGGGAAGGATCGTCCTCTCTTTTTTATCCAACATAATTCCAAAAAAAAACTTCAAGAACTCAACGAAAAACGAAGACCCTTATATCAAAGTATTGCCGATTTCATATATCAAAGTGATCATTTAAAACCCCCTGAATTATCAATGCAAATTTTGACAGATATTAAGAAATTTATAATAAGTTTATGAAAACTACTTGTATTTTTTTTAAAACTAAAGAATCTAGGTATCCTATTTATATAGGTTTAGATCTCCTAAACCAGAAACAACTTCTTCACCAATACATTGAGGGTTCTCAAATAATGATCGTGACTAATGAAACGATTGCACCATTCTATCTTGCACCATTAAAAACTATTTTTGAAGATGTGCAGTGTGACCAATGTCTCTTGCCTGATGGCGAACAGTTTAAAGATATTAAACAGTGGCAGGAAATCCTCAATAAACTGATTGCAGTGAATCATCATCGAAATACAACTTTAATTGCTTTAGGAGGGGGAGTCATAGGCGATCTCACAGGTTTTGCTGCGGCGTGTTATCAACGAGGAGTAGATTTCATCCAATTACCAACAACTCTTTTAGCTCAAGTTGATGCCTCCCTTGGTGGAAAAACTGCTATCAATCATCCGTTAGGTAAAAATCTTATCGGTGCATTTCATCAGCCTAAAGCGGTAATTATTGATCTCAATACTCTTTACACATTACCTCCACGTGAATTTAATTCAGGAATTGCTGAAATTATTAAAACTGCGCTAATCTATGATAAAAAATTTTATCTGGATCTCGAAACAAATATTACCTTTTTATTACGACGAGACTTAGATTATCTCCAAACTACTATTAAACGAGCCTGCGAAATCAAGCGAGATATTGTCAGTGCAGATGTAAAAGAGAAAACTAGTCAACGTACTCTCTTAAACTTAGGGCATACCTTTAGCCATGCGATCGAACAGGTTTTAGGTTATGGATATTGGCTCCATGGTGAAGCAGTAGCAGTAGGCTTAATATTAGCAGCTGAATTATCTGCATATTTAGGGCTGATTCGTTCTGACGAAGTAAATCGGGTTCGAAAGCTGCTCCAACAAATTCCTTTACCTACTCAATTACCTAAAGAAATTGTGGAAGATTCCTTATTATTTGCTATGCATCAGGATAAAAAAGTAATGAATGACCATCTACGCCTTGTGTTATTGAAACAGATTGGGAGTGCCTTTGTCGCAGGTCAGATTAATGACGATATTTTAAAATTATTTTTTTCTAGTTTAAATAAAACACTTATATTCTAGTGAAACATGATTAAAAATTTAGTTTATAAACGTTGAAAACGAGTGTAATAAATTATCTTCCGAAGCTGTAAAACAGCCTTTATAACCGAAAATTAATTAAGTATATTTTTTATTATTAGCTCTAATTTTTTTTTAATACTCCTCTTCTGATACAAACATCGTCACCAACCCAATATTAGCAAAATAACCCATCTGATCAGGAATGTAATAAATCTCATTTAAATGGCTTAGCAAATTATTTCATAAAGCCAAAAAGTATCTAATTAATTATTGGAGCGTCATAACGAAAAAGAGAACACTTTAAAAAATCAAGTACACTAATTTAAGATAAGCTTATAAGATAAGCATTAAGATTATTAAACACTTTTTATATACACTTTATCAAAGCTATATTTAGCGGTCATAACTTTCTTACCGATTTGAATATTTTTTACTAAAGAGCAATGATACTATAAAGTTTTTTGTCCTTCTTATTGAAAAATCCTTAAAAATTAGTTTATTTTGTATTATTATTAAGCCGTTTATTATTCTACATGTCTTTAGTATTTAACTATTCATGTAAATATTTATCAACAGCAGCTATTGAGTCACACTGTGTTTTTTTAATAAGCTCTTTTGGTGGGATAAGGAATGTAATACCACACGGTTAGCTACACTTAATTATTTAAGTATCTCTAAAAAAAGAAATTAAATTTTACAATTGAGATAAATGAGAAAATATTATTTTTTGACTCTCATCTCTCACAAAAATATAATTTTCTTATTTCTACAACCATATCCATTTTAGACGTTGATTGGAAATATATTTACTACACTCATTAAAACTCTCCTTCATCCGTTTCTCACAAAAAGAAGTTCTGATAATCTAGGTTTCACAATAGGGGTGTCTTTTGTTATTTAGGATTTAGTTTATTGTGATCCTTACGCTTTACATTTTTCAATACAAACTTTAATTCAGATATCCTCTTTATGCCTATATGAAGTGATATCTTAATTACTTTATGATAATAAAAAGTATGGTCTCGTTTTTATAGCAGGCTAGAAAAAAGAGAATAAAATTTCCTAGTAGTAAGTAAATTATTTAATGCTTATTAAACGTTATAAATTCTTTTAATTGCTAAGTCTTTTCTGTAATGCTATATGAGGTTAGAAAAATTTAAAGTCCTGCCTAAAAAAGTAATATATAAACCCTGATATCTTCTTCAGACTAAAGGTCGGTGTATCATGAAATTAAATATTGTTATCTAATCTTGAAAGACTAACTATCATGCAGATTAAATTAATATTATTTTATCCCCCCTCCCTATATACCAAAGTTTATCTCGATCAAGCGACTTTATTCTTAGTTAATACATGCCTCCGATAACACCATAATAAGCAAAAAGCACTAAGCACAAGAGCCACTTCAAATAGATACATACACTGGATAGAGATATAATAACTTCCAATGTCTACAAATAAGTAAATCAATAAAATCAAAATACCACTTAAGCTATTAAATATAGACTGCATCCGAGCTTGAAATCGAAACTTTGTCAAGTGCTGTGCTTTTGTTACCATCAATGGCCATACAGCTAAACAAAGACCAATGAAAAAATACAATATTTCAGCTCCAATAATGATACGATTCGCTCCAAACCAACTAAAAAAAATAGCTAACAACAAACACAATATCATTAAAATTTTTGTAAGCCCCCATCGATCGGCTATCCAAGGCATAAAAATTCCTCCTACGACGACCCCGATGGCTAAAGCAGCATCAATTTGCCCAAATTGAGAAATGCTTCCCTGTAATACATTCTTAACAAAAGGCGCCAATAAAACCGGCGTTGTCATAAAAGATACTAAGATCAGCAACTGAACGGAATAAATCAGAATTAATTTTGGATGTTTACGTAAGTAAACAAGTCCTATCTTAAAATCGTCAATAATAAAATGATAAGAAATTTTTCTTTTCTTTATTTGTTGTAACGTCGGCTTCACACGCATCAATGCGAATGTTGAAAGAATAAAAATAATTCCCGTCACTAATATCGTGGGTGCTGGAGATAAGCAAGCGACAAAAAAACCTGCCAAACCCATTCCTGCCACATTCCCCATTTCATAAGCAATATCAATAGTAAAATTAGCATACAGCAAATCATCTAAAATTACTATTTCACGAATTAATGCGATTGCCGCAGGTAAATAAACACTGAAACCTATTCCCAATAATATTGTAAGAAAATAAATGATATAGGAAGCAATATGGTGACTAAAATAGCTACTAAAAAAAATTAACACAATTCCTCGAATAGCATTACCCCCTATCATAAGCCATTTACGCGAATAGCCATCGACGATTACTCCTAAAAAAGGTCCCAATAATACAGTAGGTAACCAAAAACAAAGCATCAAAATCGCAACTGCTGCAACTGAGTTATTAACTTGTAAAATTAGCCAACTCAATGTAACGTAGCTTAAGCCCGACCCGAACGTTGCTAAAAGGCAGCTTACAAAATACCATCGAAAAGAGAGTTGAGATAATAACTGCAACCGCTTACTAACAAACGCCATAACAACACCAAACTAAATCAAAGATATTTAACTAAATATCAAATCTAAATACCAAACAAAGAAAATCAAAATACTCAAGATCCACACTCAAGATTACTTAAATTTAAGTAGGTAAACCTATTCTTATACCATAATTTATAAATTTTATCACCTTCATAATACAAGACCATGATAGCCTGATTCTTCTCTCAAGAACTCTGAGGTTTAGTGATTTTAAACAGTTAAAATACTCATTAAAGATCTTGATTGTAAATTTTCAAAAGGTGGTAGGTAATCGGAGAACAATTTGACAATTAAGTAGCGTACTTTTAAAGGAGATGCTTCAAAATTACAGCCCACTGTTGAAACAACCCCTTTTTAAAAAGCCTCTCTCAATCAGGAGAGTGATGAAAAGGATAATTCATGGTTAATTTAGTCATACTGATTTCTTGCTTTTCTCAATCTGACATAGAAATTCAATATAATATCTATTGGATATTTATTTACCTAATTTTAATAGTAGGAATCTACACCATACTTTGTATGTAACTTGTATGGCACCTGATTGATTATAATCAGATTTTCCTTCTAATATTTAGATATATGGTTCTTTATTAGAGAAGTTGAATACCTATTTTTTATTATTCGAAGTATCCTCCATAATTCCAAGGCTAGCTTTTTACTTTGCTTATTCTACAAATTACACTGTTATATTTAACTGGACTGGCCTCTACACCGATATAAAATTGTTTTATACTCATTACAGTCATATTGGGCATTTGATATTATAAATGGCTAGAAAGATGATTTTTTAGTGGTAAACCTCTACTTTTGATTTATTATGATCTCCATGATTTTAGTCGTTACTCTTATCCTTCGGTGAATTGTGACGTGAGCTCATAAAAAAAATTGAAAGATATAATTTTATCATAATAAACTGATATTCTATTGTCTATTAAACTTAGCCTAATATGCACCTTTATAACCGATCCAACTCTCTAAGCTCAAATTTAGAAATCCGTATGCTAAAAATATTAAAGCATATTAAATCTAATGTTAATGTGTTAACGTGGTTTAGTCGTAAGTATTTTAATAAACTAGTGTTTTTTCAGAAAACACGTAGAATATTTATACACTCTGCCTAGTACTAGAAATAATTTACTACAGTGACTTCTTTAGATGATTAAGCGGCTGATTATCAATCTATAATTGTATTGTACTGTCTAATAGACATCACCAAAGAAATACTTTCCATGAAATGTAATTCTTATATTTTCTGAAGAGCCTGAATTAACTCACTGAAGTAAAGACTGAAATTAATTAATTTAAAAATTAATATAAGTAAGCAAGTCTCCTCTGTATTAATGGATGTTTTTTAATTGAGTAACGTCAATTATAACGATGTTCCTTACCTATCAGGATAGATGTAGGATGATTAAAGTTATGGTTATACAGCTCTTATGAATTTGATCATTATTAATTGTAATAAATTTTTATTAAATTTTTTTGATAAAAATGAACACTGAACTGAAGGTGAAAAGCATTTTATTTAGAAAATTCAGTAGATTTTTCAAATATATAAAACCACTACAACAAAGTAATACAACAAAATACAACAAATAAAAAAATGATCCGATTTCTATTTATAGAAATCATTATAATCATTACGAACTTAGTAAAATCATGTATAATACACCGAATTACGATAACACTACACTGTAACTATACGTCATTTAATGCATTATATAAAAATGCTTTTACAACAAGCCTTAATTAATCTCCTGAAAATTAT
Source organism: Coxiella-like endosymbiont (assembly GCF_002871095.1). Classification (GTDB taxonomy): domain Bacteria; phylum Pseudomonadota; class Gammaproteobacteria; order Coxiellales; family Coxiellaceae; genus Coxiella. The sequence continues at coordinate 51 of NZ_NSHJ01000131.1, read as the reverse complement.
GAAATCAATCTTTAAAAAGACATCTTGTTAAGTCACGTACACTCATACACA
>NZ_NSHJ01000130.1 GCF_002871095.1 Coxiella-like endosymbiont | reverse complement strand
ATTTGTTGTGCTGTAGAGTCACAGGAATCGACCGAAACCAACACGGAGTAGATCGTCGGCAGCGTCAGATGCGGATAAGAGAAAGGGTTTGGGGGGGGGATTGTCTATTCATGATAGAAGCTTGAATAGAAATGTAAGCGTATTTTTGTTGACATTACTTAATATGGGTGTAAAATAGCATTTCTATCATTAAATTAAATAATAGTGCTCTTTAACAACTAGAAATAAACGGAAGCAGTTTGTGTGGGTACTGTGTGATAGTCGAATCATAAAAAATTATTCGACACACAGCCTGCCTAACTGCAGTGTTTTGTGTCGAGCCTTAATTTTGTCCTTTAGAGGACAACATTTGTTTAATTGAAGAGTTTGATTCTGGCTCAGATTGAACGCTAGCGGCATGCCTAACACATGCAAGTCGAACGGCAACGGGGGGAGCTTAGCTCCCTGACGGCAAGTGGCGGACGGGTGAGTAATACGTAGGAATCTACCTTATAGTGGGGGATAACCTGGGGAAACTCAGGCTAATACCGCATAATCTTTCTTTAAAAGCAAAGCGGGGGATCTTCGGACCTCGTGCTATAAGATGAGCCTGCGTCGGATTAGCTAGTTGGTAGGGTAATAGCCTACCAAGGCAACAATCCGTAGCTGGTCTGAGAGGACGATCAGCCACACTGGGACTGAGACACGGCCCAGACTCCTACGGGAGGCAGCAGTGGGGAATATTGGACAATGGGGGAAACCCTGATCCAGCAATGCCGCGTGTGTGAAGAAGGCCTTCGGGTTGTAAAGCACTTTCGGTGGGAAAGAAAGTTTCAAAGTTAATACCTTTTGAGAGTTGACGTTACCCACAAAAGAAGCACTGGCTAACTCTGTGCCAGCAGCCGCGGTAATACAGAGAGTGCAAGCGTTAATCGGAATTACTGGGCGTAAAGCGCGCGTAGGTGGATATTTAAGTCGAATGTGAAAGCCCTAGGCTTAACCTAGGAACTGCATCCGATACTTAATATCTAGAGTATGGTAGAGGGAAGTGGAATTTCCGGTGTAGCGGTGAAATGCGTAGATATCGGAAAGAACACCAGTGGCGAAGGCGGCTTCCTAGACCAATACTGACACTGAGGTGCGAAAGCGTGGGGAGCAAACAGGATTAGAGACCCTGGTAGTCCACGCCGTCAACGATGAGAACTAGCTGTTAAAAAGTTTACTTTCTAGTAGCAAAGCTAACGCGTTAAGTTCTCCGCCTGGGGAGTACGGCCGCAAGGTTAAAACTCAAAGAAATTGACGGGGGCCCGCACAAGCGGTGGAGCATGTGGTTTAATTCGATGCAACGCGAAAAACCTTACCTACCCTTGACATCCTCGGAACTTGTCAGAGATGACTTGGTGCCTTCGGGAGCCGAGTGACAGGTGCTGCATGGCTGTCGTCAGCTCGTGTCGTGAGATGTTGGGTTAAGTCCCGTAACGAGCGCAACCCTCGTCCTTAGTTGCCAGCGGTTCGGCCGGGAACTCTAAGGAAACTGCCGGTGATAAACCGGAGGAAGGTGAGGATGATGTCAAGTCATCATGGCCCTTACGGGTAGGGCTACACACGTGCTACAATGGGCAGTACAAAGGGTTGCTACATCGCGAGGTAAAGCTAATCCCAAAAAACTGTTCGTAGTCCGGATTGGAGTCTGCAACTCGACTCCATGAAGTTGGAATCGCTAGTAATCGCGAATCAGAATGTCGCGGTGAATACGTTCTCGGGCCTTGTACACACCGCCCGTCACACCATGGAAGTGAATTGTACCAGAAGCGGGTAAGCTAACCTTCGGGAAGCTGCTCACCACGGTATGATTCATGACTGGGGTGAAGTCGTAACAAGGTAGCCGTAGGGGAACCTGCGGCTGGATCACCTCCTTAACTTTAATATAGTGATCAAATTATCGTACATGTATCCACACAAACTGCTTTCTAGTAATTTACAATTCAAGATCTGAGTTTATTTATTTCAGAATCAGGTTAAAAAAAGTTCCTGAAATCTCTGATCAATGAACTCGGGTCTGTAGCTCAGTTGGTTAGAGCGCACCCCTGATAAGGGTGAGGTCGGAAGTTCAAATCTTCCCAGACCTACTATAATTTTGGGGCCATAGCTCAGTTGGGAGAGCATCTGCCTTGCAAGCAGAAAGTCGGCGGTTCGACTCCGCCTGGCTCCATATATATTTCGCTAATTTCTCTAAAACTATGCAAAAAAAATGAATTTTTAAATGAAGTCTAGCTTTAGTAGTAAAAATTTTACTTCCGTTTATTTTTCTTGATATTATACTTTTAATATTGCTATTATACTTTATATAATATTATGGATATTTAAAATATTTATGGATAATTTAATAGTTTATATTATTAGTTAACCCTTGCATTTTTTAATAATTAATGCAGGGAGTTCTTTAACAATTTGGTAATTAAAGTAAAGGCGCCAATTTAGGTATTCTAATGTCTTTATTGACAAAGTAATCATAAAATCATTTAGGGTTACATAGTCAAGTAAATAAAGCGCGTATGGTGGATGCCTTGGCAGTAAGAGGCGATAAAGGACGTAGTAGCTTGCGATAAGCTTCGGGAAGCTGGCAAACAAGCAATGATCCGGAGATTTCCGAATGGGAAAACCCAACCTTTTGAGGTTATTATGTGCTAAATTCATAGGTACATAAAGCGAACCTGGAGAACTGAAACATCTAAGTACCCAGAGGAAAAAAAATCAACCGAGATTCCGTTAGTAGCGGCGAGCGAAAGCGGAACAGCCCAGTTACTAAATCATTATTAGTTTTAGCAGAATGTTCTGGAAAGTTCAGCCATAGTAGGTGATAGCCCCGTATGTAAAAAGGCTAATAATGTGGGTAACAATGAGTAAGTCGGGACACGTGAAATCTTGACTGAATATGGGGGGACCATCCTCCAAGGCTAAATACTCCTTACTGACCGATAGCGAACTAGTACCGTAAGGGAAAGGTAAAAAGAACCCCGATAAGGGGAGTGAAATAGAACCTGAAACCGTATGCGTACAAGCAGTCAAAGCATTTTTTAAAAAATGTAATGGCGTACCTTTTGTATAATGGGTCAGCGACTTACTTGTTGTAGCAAGCTTAACCGTATAGGGGAGGCGTAAGGAAACTGAGTCTGAAATAGGCGTTTAGTTGCAACGAGTAAACCCGAAACCGGGCGATCTATCTATGACCAGGGTGAAGGTCAAGTAACATTGACTGGAGGCCCGAACCCACTACTGTTGAAAAAGTAGGGGATGAGTTGTAGATAGGAGTGAAAGACTAATCAAGCTCGGAAATAGCTGGTTCTCCTCGAAAGCTATTTAGGTAGCGCCTCGTGTATGACTCTTGGGGGTAGAGCACTGTTTTGGCTAAAAGGCTTCCCAGCCTGTTAAACCAAGGCAAACTCCGAATACCAAGAAGTTTTAGCATGGGAGACACACTACGGGTGATAAGGTCCGTGGTGAAAAGGGAAACAGCCCAGACCGCCAGCTAAGGTCCCAAAATTATAGTTAAGTGAAAAACGATGTGGGAGGTCTCAGACAGCCAGGAGGTTGGCTTAGAAGCAGCCATCCTTTAAAGAAAGCGTAATAGCTCACTGGTCAAGTCATCCTGCGCGAAAGATTTAACGGGGCTTAAACTATATACCGAAGCTGCGGAGCTCTTTTTTAAAGAGCTGGTAGAGGAGCGTTCTGTAAACCTGTAAAGGTAAATTGAAAAATTTGCTGGAGGTATCAGAAGTGCAAATGCTGACATAAGTAACGATAATGTAGGTGAAAAACCTACACGCCGAAAGTCCAAGGTTTCCTGCGCAACGCTAATCGGCGCAGGGTGAGTCGGCCCCTAAGGCAAAGTAGAAATGCGTAGTCGATGGGAAACAGGTTAATATTCCTGTACTTTATAATACTGCGATGGGAGGACGAAGAAGGCTAGGTCAGCCACTTAATGGTTATAGTGGTTCAAGTACGTAGGAAAAGTTCTTTGGCAAATCCGGGAACTCTATTCTGAGATATGATGACAAAACATGATTTATTCATGTAAAGTGACTAATGCCACGCTTCCAGGAAAAGTCTCTAAGCTTCAGGTATTGTAAAACCGTACCTAAACCGACACAGGTAGACAAGTAGAGAATACTAAGGCGTTTGAGAGAACTTGGGTGAAGGAACTAGGCAAAATGACACCGTAACTTCGGGAGAAGGTGTGCCTTTAATAGGTGAAAGTCTTTACGACTAAAGCTGAAAAAGGTTGCAAATACCAGGTGGCTGCGACTGTTTACTAAAAACACAGCACTCTGCAAACTCGTAAGAGGACGTATAGGGTGTGACGCCTGCCCGGTGCCGGAAGGTTAAATGATGGAGTTAACTTTTGAGTAAAGCTTCAGATTGAAGCCCCGGTAAACGGCGGCCGTAACTATAACGGTCCTAAGGTAGAATTGCTGCCTTAGTAAAATCTGGCTATATGCTGGAAACTCCGAGTATCCTGCAGTACTTGCTTTACCATAAAATTTTTTAATTTTTATTTAAATTTTATCTAAAGCAGTAAAAATCTGACAGGTGCGGACAATCAGCAGGAAAGACTAGTAAAAATTAACTAGATAATTAGTTTTGTAAATATTATTAAATAATTTTAATCAATTATGTTAAACATACACTCAAAAAATTTAAAAACCCTTAATATTAATAAAGTTATTTAATATTAACAAATATAAGTAAATATTAAATATCATAAATATTGTAAGTAAATATTAAATTTTTTGTGAAAACATATAAAAATTTTGTGAAAACTAAAAAATTGTTTATTTTTTAAAAATATTTATTCTAAACTTCAAAAAATTAAACTGTTTAAAAGTTATTAATAAAATATTACCCTTTTGTAAGGGTTGATTAAGATTACTAAAATTATTTACGTAATTAGTAATTAAGCGTTAGAAATTATAATCCAAATTTATTAGAATCCTCAGAGACTATACGCCAGACATTCAATAAATTTTGAATTAAAGATAAATAATTAAATAATTTTAAATTTTGAATGAAGATATAGTCCCGACTACATGGCGACATGTAGAAAAAGAAAAGTTACTTTTAAGTTATTTAAATTCATTAAATAAGTTAAGATTTCAAGCGAAATTCCTTGTCGGGTAAGTTCCGACCTGCACGAATGGCGTAACGATGGCCACGCTGTCTCCACCCAAGGCTCAGTGAAATTGAAATCGCTGTGAAGATGCAGCGTACCCGCGGCTAGACGGAAAGACCCCGTGAACCTTTACTACAGCTTTACACTGAATTTTGAATATACCTGTGTAGAATAGGTGGGAGGCTTTGAAGCTGAACGCTAGTTTTAGTGGAGCCATTCTTGAAATACCACCCTAGTGTGTTTAAAGTTCTAACCTTAACTCGTTATCCGGGTTGGAGACAGTGTATGGTAGGTAGTTTGACTGGGGCGGTCTCCTCCAAAAAAGTAACGGAGGAGTACAAAGGTATCCTCAGCACGGTCGGAAATCGTGCATTGTGTGCAAAGGCATAAGGGTGCTTAACTGTGAGACTGACAAGTCAAACAGGTACGAAAGTAGGTCTTAGTGATCCGGTAGTCCTTTATGGAAGGGCTATCGCTCAACGGATAAAAGGTACTCCGGGGATAACAGGCTAATATCACCCAAGAGTTCATATCGACGGTGGTGTTTGGCACCTCGATGTCGGCTCATCACATCCTGGGGCTGTAGCCGGTCCCAAGGGTATGGCTGTTCGCCATTTAAAGTGGTACGTGAGCTGGGTTTAGAACGTCGTGAGACAGTTCGGTCCCTATCTGCCGTGGGCGTTGGAGATTTGAGAGGAGCTACTCCTAGTACGAGAGGACCGGAGTGGACGTACCTCTGGTGTTCCGGTTGTCACGCCAGTGGCACTGCCGGGTAGCTAAGTACGGACAGGATAATCGCTGAAAGCATCTAAGCAAGAAGCCTCCCTCAAGATAAGATCTCCCTGGACCCCCCTTAAAAAAGGGGTCCCTAAAGATTCGTTGAAGACTACAACGTTGATAGGCAGGATGTAAAAGCTCAGTAATGAGTGAAGCTAACCTGTACTAATTAATCGTGAGACTTGATTATGTTACCCTAAATGATTTTATAAGTCCTTTACTACATTACATCAGTTTCCTGGCGGCCATAGCGAGCGGGTCCCACCTGATCCCATTCCGAACTCAGAAGTGAAAATGCTCAGCGCCGATGATAGTATGGTTTATTTCCATGTGAAAGTAGGTCACTGCCAGGATTTTTTTTATATTCATTATTTAGTGAACAGATTTAGTGAACAGATAAAGTAAAAAAGTAATAAGACGAAGAAAAAGCATTGAAGACGAACAATTAAACATTTAAACTTATATCACATCACAATCAATTTTTATCCTATACTCTCTAATTTATATAATTTAATCATTATTTCGTTGGATGGAAATTAATAAATCTGTCATTAAATTATGTCTGTAATTTAGATTATTTAGCTTCACAGGCTATTTTTCGACAATGCTGATTTAAAATTAATTTAATTTTTAATAAAATTCTCTCTTATAAATCTTATAAGAGAGTCTTTTTTATAATGATATTTATCGAAAGTGTTTTAATTTTTATGAAAATGTTATTTATTCAAAATTATTTACGTACTTTATCCATTATTTTTATGTATAAAATTCTTCCTAAACTTTTTAGGTTTTTATAATTTTAGTTCTAGTATTTTCTTTAAAATAAAGAAAATATAGCCTAAATAAATAT
>NZ_NSHJ01000129.1 GCF_002871095.1 Coxiella-like endosymbiont | reverse complement strand
AGTTATATAGACTAAATTCTTTAAAAGAAAGGTACAGGTAAATTTTTTAAAGTTTTTCTATTATTTAAGTATTAAGATATTAAGTATTAAGAAATTAACTATTTATTGTCGTAAGTAGTTAAATCTGGTGCGATATTTCAGTGGATCAAATGTTGGATTAAAATTTCCTAAAATGCTTAAAGTTAAAACTACATCTTTTTTGTGGAAAATCTTAACCTTCTCCATTAGGAGATTATGTATTTACGCTAAAGGAAAAGCTTTCAATGTATATAAAATAACCACCTATATGAAATCTTGATAACCTTAATACAAAATTATTTTCTAATTGTCAACCTAATTTTTTAGGCTTTCTGTCAATTAATTATTGAGGCTATTTCTTGATAGGCGATGATCAAAGCACTTTAATAAGTGGCGATACTTAGTAGAGGAACTGCAGAAAAATTGGAAGGATTAAGAAAAGCAATTGGTTAGCCAATTCCCAATTTCTTTGATTTCTTGATCACATACTTGATGACCCATCACATATTCATGCCATTCCACAGGATAACCTAGTTCATTTAAGAGTTCAAAAGTTTGTTTTCCTAAAGTAAGAGGCAGAACGGGATCTGAGTCTCCATGTGCAATAAAAATAGGTATTTGTTGATTGATAATAAGATTGCTCACTTTCTCTCTCAATTGATTTGCGAGAGGAAGATACGTGGATAGGGCAATAACCCCCGCGAGTGGTTTTAAATATCGTAGGCTAGTATAAAGAGCCATTGCACCACCCTGAGAAAATCCAGCAAGAACGATACGATGACTTGGAATACCTTTACTTACTTCTTGTTCAATTAATTGATTAATAGATTGTTGGGTCTGAATTATACCTTTTTCGTCTTCACGCGTGAGATCAACGAGACTGTAAATGTCATACCAAGCGTGCATTTCTATCATGGCATTGATTGTAATTGGTCTTCTAGGAGCGTGGGGAAATATAAAGCGAAGGTGAAGATCATGTGGTAAGGCTAACTCTGGTATAATATTAGCAAAATTATGCCCATCAGCGCCTAGCCCGTGTAGCCAAATCACACTGCCTACGGCTGCATTACTGGGTTCTATTGTAATGCTTTCTAAAGAATTGTTCATATTTGTTCAATGATATATTATTTTAATTATGAAAAAAATCATTCTTATTTGTGTTTCTTTAATTTTGATTGGTTGCGGAGCTCGAGGGCCTTTATATTTGCCACAAAAAGCAACTCAACTCAATACTTATGAGATAGCTAAAATCAACTTAGTACCACATACTAGAAGCTCATCACTAATACGATGAAAATTAATTTTACAAAAATGCATGGATTAGGTAATGATTTTGTGGTGATCGATGCTACCAAACAGCCTTTCCAAATGATTACTTCTCAAATTCAAAAAATGGCAAATCGTCGCTTAGGGGTTGGGTTTGATCAATTATTAGTTATTGAACCTCCTAAAGAGAAAGATCCTACTGTTGATTTTCATTTCCGTATTTTTAATCCGGACGGAACTGAAGTAAGTCAGTGTGGAAACGGTGCTCGTTGTATTGCTCGATACATTCGAGCCAATCAACTTATAGAGCGAGATGAATTGCGAGTTTCTACCTTAAAAAACATTTTAGAACTTAAAATTCAATCAGACGGTAAAGTCTCTGTTAAAATGGGAGTGCCTCGATTCGATTCTGCTGATATTCCCTTTATAGCACATAAAACTGCTAATTTTTATCACCTGGAAAGTAATAATCAAAAGATAAAATTCGGTATAGTTAATATCGGAAATCCACATGCAATAATTCCAGTAAATACTATCGATGCCTTACAAATATCAAAGATTGCTCCCCAATTAAGCATTCACAAGCGTTTCCCGGAAGGTACGAACGTGGGGTTTATGCAAGTCATTAATACACAAAATATTCGCTTACGGGTATATGAGCGCGGCGCCGGAGAAACGCTAGCTTGTGGTAGCGGCGCTTGTGCAGCAGTAGCGGTAGGTCGGCGATTGGGTTTGTTGCAGGAACGTGTTGTTGTCCACCAGCCTGGAGGAAGCCTTCTCGTTGATTGGGAAGGTCCTTTAACTCCGATTATAGTGACAGGTTCGACAGCTACCGTTTTTTGTGGTGAGTGGTCAGATTAGTGTTCCTATATTACCTCTATAATTGAATAAGGATTCTAGTTGAACTAATTTTTAAAAAATTTGTAAATAAAATTAGCTTGTATGTTTTACGGTTTGGTATAAAATGTGTGAACTTTTAAGGCCCTTGGAGGAAGTAGTAATGACGGTAGCAAAATCAACTACTACGAAAATAAAGCCTATCGTTGTAAATTTTTCACCTTACAAGTTAAAAAAAGGTGAAGAATATATGAATGAAAGACAAAAATATCATTTTCAAAAAATTTTGCTTCAGTGGAAAAAACAACTTATGGAAGAGGTGAATTTTACAGGGGGTCATTTAACAGAAGAAGCAAATATTTATGCTGATCCATTAGATCGTGCTAGCCAGGAAGCAGGGTTTAATTTAGAACTACGAACTCGCGATCGTGAACGAAAGCTTATTAAAAAAATTGAGGAATCCTTAGATTTAATTGAAGAAGGTGAGTATGGATATTGTGAAGATTGTGGTACAGAAATTGGTATTCGACGCTTAGAAGCGCGTCCTACAGCGAGTAAGTGTATAGACTGTAAAACCTTTCAAGAAATCCGAGAAAAACAGTCCGGTGGATAAACTTTTTATTCATAACCTTAAAATATCTGCCCAGGTTGGTATTTTGCCACACGAAAAAACCTCCTCGCAAATAATTGCTCTCGATGTTGTTTTAGGTATTGATAGTAAAAAAGCTTGTAGGTCTGATGATCTTAATTCCACTATTGACTATTCAAGAGTCCGCAGTAGTTTAATTGACTTTTTTAGCAATCGACGATTTAACTTAGTTGAAACCTTAGCACATCGTTGTGCTGATTTTCTTTTTTCCCAATTTTCTATACACTGGCTTCGCTTGAGTGTTACAAAATTGTCGGTGTTTGATGATGCCGATGGTGCTGGAATAATTATTGAGCGTATGCGAGAAAGGATCTCTGTTGAATAAACTTGCTTTCTCTCTGAGCGAAACAACAGCTCTACTTTAGAATTTTACATATCTATAAAGACGTACTATTCTTGTGATATTAGTTTTTAGCTGAAGAAAAGCTTTGTTGCGCAAATTACCTCCCAAGAGAGAAGAGATTTAATAGTGAAGTATCTAGTGTGTGGTGTTAATTTATAAATCATCTCTTTTGGAGATAGACATTCAAAAAATATTATATTTCATGCTAATTTGATATAATACCTTAAATTTTGAGAATTCATTGATGCGTAGAGCAGTTTTAATGAAACCATTCTATTATCTACGTGTAATTATACAGAAATTTATATATTATAGTATAGTAATAGAGATAACTCCTATATCTTAAATATACCTCTCAAAGTAAAACCCTAATTAGCAAGCCCAATACCGATATTAGTATCTATTTGCTACAGTTATTGCAATTGGTAAAGAATAGTTGCTTATAAGCATCTTATTCAGTTCCCCTCCCCTATAATGGTTTTACACTTTATCATTCTGGATGGAGGAGGTGTTGTGTGTAAATATTAGGTTAGATAAAAAAACAAGCTTAGGTGTGGCCATGAAAGTCAGGCAGGTGCTGTGGTTAGAGGATGGTGAGTTCCTAGAATTTAAGTAGTGATTTTCTATTGTTTTTACGAGACTAAGTGTATTTAAAATCCAACAGGAATTAGAATCCAGCCATTTTTTAGCGTACCTGAGGTAGTAGTTTAATTAGTTAAGCAAATTTTTCTTTAATTACAGATTTTTAATGATTCTTGATTAGTGCTGTAAAACAATTAAGTTGATTGTTTTTAAAGCTGCAAATTCAGGAGGTATATTGAATTTTTAATACTCATTAATTTTGTCCCGGGCTCAACGATTAGTGAACGTTTAGCTATACAGGTTCAGGTGCTTTTTATATCATGGAGATTACTGCTGTATGGAAAGTACAAGTATTGTTATCGGGTGTTATCACTAGTGAACTTTCTTTAGGACAATCACTAGTTGAAAGATCTTTGAGCTAACGTAAATAGCGACTTATTTATATTGTAGATTTAGATGTAGCCTAAAATATCATACTGAAAATAATAGAACGGGAAGATGTTTTTTATAGCCTCAAAGTTTTGTTGCAAAGAGTAATTGTTCAAGATGATTAGAACTGACTTCTAACGGTGAGTCAATCAAACTAAAAGCGATGATAGAATGAAAAATCCCTAAAGTATAATATACACACCTACAATTATAAGTTCAAAAGGTAGGTGAGCTAATTCAGTAATTTGTGAACAACTTAAGATTTTGTGTGATGAAGCGCTGGAGAAAGGACTTATTCATTGACAACCGAGAGAAAATCTTGAAGTTAGGATCGCTAATTTGATGGGATGGGTCATTTAATGAATAAAATACTTTATTAAGCGATATTAAGCGAAAATAAAAGTTTGTGCAAGCTATTTATAAAAAAATGCCTAATTATTGTTGTTTATAAAAGAATTTTTTGATATTTAAATGATTAAATGATGAAAACTTCTCTCTTTAAAAAATTAAAAACTCTAAGCTTTCGTTATAGTGAGATTGACAAATTACTGAGCGATCCCAACGTTATGAGTGATCAAAATTACTATAGAGAATTAGGAAAAGAGTATGCACAATTAGAACCTATGGTAAAATATTTCCAAACTTATAAAAAAAATAATGAAGCTATTGCATTAGCGAAAGAAATTATTGCCGAAAAAGATCCTGAATTAAAAAAATTGGCTGAAGAAGAGTTAGAGCAATTAATTATTAAACAAGATGCATTAGAAGATCAATTAAAAATTCTCTTAATTCCTAAAGATTCCCATGATAAGAAAAATATTTTTCTTGAAATTCGTGCAGCAACGGGTGGGAATGAAGCAGCAATTTTTGCGAAGGATTTGTTTCGTATGTATGCACGCTATGCGGAACAGAAGGGATGGCATATGACCATCGTATCGAGTCATGAAAGTGAATACGGTGGATTTAAAGAAGTTATTGCTCGAATTATTGGCAAAGGGGTGTATGCTCAATTAAAGTTTGAATCAGGGGCTCATCGAGTTCAACGAGTTCCACTAACAGAAGCCCAAGGGCGGATTCATACCTCTGCTTGTACAGTAGCGGTGTTACCTGAAGTCGAAGAGCTTGATAAAATCAAGATTCATTCTACTGAATTGCGCATTGATACTTTTCGAGCTTCTGGTGCTGGTGGACAGCATGTAAATCGAACGGATTCAGCGGTTCGTATTACTCATATCCCTACTGGGATCGTGGTGGAATGTCAGGATGAGCGGTCACAGCATAAAAATAGAGCTCGTGCAATGTCTCTATTACAATCAAAATTATTGCTTGCACAACGATCTAAACAAGAACAAGAACAAGCTACCAAGAGAAAATTACTTGTTGGTAGCGGTGACCGTTCTGAAAGAATTCGTACTTATAATTTCCCACAAGGGCGAGTTACAGATCATCGAATTAATGTAACGCTGTACCAACTTGACAAAGTCATGGAAGGGGATTTAGATCTTGTGATCGGTCCTTTAATTCGTGAATTGCAGGTAGGATACTTGGCTGAATTAAGTGGGGGAATGAGATGAGAATGGAGGATCAAATAGTTTCAATTCAGGAGATGATAAATAAAATAGCACAGCAATTAATAAATTCAGAAACTGCTAAGTTAGACGCGGAAATACTCGTAGGTAAAGTTGTAAAAAAATCGCGTACTGAATTGTTTACTTATCCCGAAGTTCTATTAACTAAAAAACAACAAAAACAAATTATGGAGTATGGAGAGCGTCGTCTTGCTGGGGAACCGATCGCCTATATTGTGGGATACAAAGAATTTTGGTCTTTGAATTTGATAGTGACGCCAGATGTGTTTATTCCCCGTCCTGAAACAGAAATGCTTGTAGAACATATTTTAAAATTTCTCCCGGAAAATGAGCCGATGCAAATTTCTGATTTAGGAACCGGCTCGGGTGCAATTGCTTTAGCTCTTGCTTGGGAACGGCCACATTGGCAAATTGATGTTACTGATATTTCACTAAAAGCATTAAAGGTAGCTCAAACTAATATCAGGCGTTATAGAATAAAAAATATTAATTTATATTTTGGTGAATGGTGTAAGGCTTTACCTCAGCGTGATTATCACCTTATTGTAGGAAACCCACCTTATATTTCCGATGGAGATAAACATCTTCAGAAATTAAAATATGAACCTCGAGAAGCTTTATCTGCTGGTCTAGATGGATTATCGGCAATTAGGATTATTACTGAAGAAGCACAAAGATACTTAAGAACCGGAGGTTGGTTATTGTTAGAACATGGATTTGATCAGTCTGAAAAAATTAGTATGCTTATGGAAGATCTAGGTTATCAATCAATTAAAGATTATAAAGATTTTGCAGGGTTGGGGAGAATGATTGTTGGAAAAAAATCATTTTGAATGTATGCAATCTCGAGCTCCTATCTTATCGGTAATACGGCAATATTTAAAATAATGTTTCTTAGATATTTGAGTTATTAATTTAAAAAAATCTCGGTTATATTAGTTAATTTTAATTTTTTTTATTTTTCTGATCTAGCTAAAATATTTAGCTAAATTATATTGAAAAATTTGGATTTCCTAAGGTTCGTTACTGTTAATTTATAGTTGAGGATTTTAAAAAGAGGTAGAAATAATTGAAGAAGGGGATGTTTGTTTAGCCTTAGGGAATGTGCGATAGACAAACTTTTCTAT
>NZ_NSHJ01000128.1 GCF_002871095.1 Coxiella-like endosymbiont | reverse complement strand
AGAAAGCACTTTTATCTTTACAAGCTCTTTCACCTTCTTTTATAATTAAATTCATAAGATTTTAAATAAGGTTTTAATTGTTAAAATTAGAATAGGGATGCGCCATGTCAATAAATTCAATTATTTTTATATTATTATCATGTTTCGCATTACTACTTTTTATCATTGCTGTTTTGATATTTCGAGGAAGAAATCGAATGGAATTCAATCAATCCTCCAAAGATTTTTCTAATGATCAAATTTATATAGGTAATTTACCTTACCATATCGGGGAGGATGATTTACATAATCATTTTTCCCGTTTCGGGGTTATTGAAACTATTAAAATAGTAAGAAACTTTCGTACGGGCCGCTCTAAGGGTTATGCGTTTGTGACTTATACTAATGCAAAACAAGCTGTTAAAGCATTAAGTGCGCATGGTAAAGATTTACAAGGACGATCGTTAGTAGTCCGAATTGCTAAATCAAAAGAACAACAGCACGCTTATACGTGAAAGCACTTATAATAAAAAATTTAAAAAAAACATATGCAAATGGTATTCAAGCTTTAAAAAGCATTAACTTTGCAGTAAGTGAAGGTGATTTTTTTGCGTTACTTGGTCCTAATGGAGCTGGAAAATCAACGGCGATTGATATTATTACCTCCCTCACAAATAAAACTAGTGGGAAAGTATTTATTTACGGGTATGATATTGATAAAAATTTTGCAGCAGCTAAGGCTTGTATAGGCGTTGTCCCTCAAGAATTTAATTTCAATATTTTTCAATCAGTACTTGATATTGTACTGCAACAAGCAGGTTATTATGGCATTTCTCGAAAAAACGCGATGGTAGAAGCAGAAAAATATTTAAAGCAATTGGGTCTTTGGGAAAAACGTCATAGTATAGCCAGGCAACTCTCGGGAGGATTCAAACGTCGCCTGATGATTGCACGAGCTCTTATTCCTAAACCACGCATGTTAATTTTGGATGAGCCAACAGCAGGTGTAGATATTGAAATTCGACGTTCTATGTGGCAATTTTTGCAAGAATTAAATCAACAAGGAATCACAATTATTTTAACAACTCATTATCTTGAAGAAGCTGAATATTTATGCCGTAATATTGCCATCATTGACGACGGGAAAATTATCGAAAATACCACTATGGCAAATATTTTAACTAAATTTGATGCTGAACGATTTATTCTTTATCTCGATCAACCCCTAGAAAAATTACCCATCATAAAAAGTTATCAATTTTGGATAAAAGATTCTCGAACGCTAGAAGTTGAAGTTCTTAAAGAACAAACCTTAAGTAGTTTATTTGAGGACTTAAAACGACATAAAATTAAAGTAAATAGTATGCGAAATAAAGCTAATCGTTTAGAAGAATTATTTCTCAAGTTAACGGTAAAAAATAATGAGTTTTAAAAAAAATCGAATAGCCTATCAAACGATTGTCGTTACGGAATTAAAACGCATTCTAAGAATTTGGTCCCAAACTTTATTGCCTCCTACAATAACAAGTATTCTCTATTTTATTATTTTTGGACGAGTAATCGGGACTCGAGTAGGATTGATGGGAGGATATAAATACGTTCAATTTATTGCTCCTGGTCTGATTATGATGAATATAATTACTAGTTCTTATGCTAGTGTGGTCTCCGCTTTTTTTGGCGCTAAATTTCAAAGGCACATTGAAGAAATATTAATTTCTCCTGCTTCTAACATAACAATACTTTTAGGTTTCATAAGCAGTGGTCTTTTTCGGGGAATTATTGTCGGAATTATTGTATCTATTATTGCACTTTTTTTTACACATTTACATATCCACTCTTTAATCACAATTACATTAAC
This sequence comes from Coxiella-like endosymbiont, assembly GCF_002871095.1. Taxonomy (GTDB): domain Bacteria; phylum Pseudomonadota; class Gammaproteobacteria; order Coxiellales; family Coxiellaceae; genus Coxiella. Next base: position 5,037 of record NZ_NSHJ01000128.1, on the reverse strand, counting down.
AGCACTTTTAGCCTCTAGTATTTTTTCACTAGCTGGTTTAATTAATGCTATTTATGCCAAAAATTTTGATGATATTTCAATCATACCTACTTTTGTTTTAACTCCATTAACTTACTTGGGTGGTGTTTTTTATTCGATTAATTTATTACCTTTAGTATGGCAATATGCCTCCTATTTAAATCCTATTAGCTACATTGTTGATAATTTTCGATATGGGTTGTTGGGTATTACAGACAGCCGACTTATTCTTTCTTATTTTTTAATGCTAGCTTTTGTTATTATTTTATTTGGTATCACTTATTTACTTATGAAAAAAGGGGTTGGGTTACGGGATTAACAAACTTTTTAGCAATTTTTGACAAGAAAGCCCTGATAATAAAGTAAGATCAAGGGTAGATCTAGAGTTCTTCACATTTTTAAAGATGCATTTTTAAGAATCAAGTAATGATTGTGCTCCAAAAGGGTTAAATTTTTTCTCTAAAAATATAATAGCTTGACCAAGCATGAGATTGCGTTCTTAATTTTAAATTCGTTAGGATGTTTTCACTCAGCAGGTATTTTGATATTTTAACAGCCTCATTTCTACTACACCTAACAAGCCAAAGCCCTGCTAAGAAAGAAGATAAGTACTCCAAAAAACGTTATTTTCAATATTCGTTAGTTTTTTTATACACACTTTACGATTCTACTATTAATACCTAGTTTATAAAGAAAAATTTGGAGGATATCTTCTTTTGGGGGGATGTGTTCTTGTCTCTATTCGAATAAAGCATTACGACTGTTTAAAGCTAAAATAAAAACTTTAAGACCAGTAAACAAATTTTGGGGCTAAAAATATATATATACTCCAGACCCAAATCTGTATATTTTTCTTTCAACACTGGCAGTCATAGTTTAGGTAATTGAATTCACTTCATGAGGCCGAAGAAGGAACGTTACGCAACCAGATTCATTACCCCCCCCCACAGAAAAGCAATGCAAAATATAAAAAAACACTTCCCGTCTTCCCAATCCATAGAGAGCCTTCCTATCTAGATGGCAATGAATACATGGCAATGAATAAGTTTTTTCTTTTCAATTAAAGAGGCGAGAGCCTGCTACAAAAACAATGATTTTCAGTTCATAAGTAATTTTACTATTAAATCGATAAGCAACTATCACTAATCATCATCTATTTTAGGAATAATGATCTATTGCAGGAATCAATCATTTGTTTTTTGGTATTGAGGAGTACGCAATAACAACCTATACTATAAGTGCTTTTTTTATCATTTTAATTCTTAGATACTTATTTTTCTTAGTCTAAAATTAAGACTGTTTTTCTATCATTTGAGAAGCAGTAACTTTTTGTTTGGGTACTCAATTACTTACATCAATCACTTACAATAGTCTACAGTTTATTAATTGTCTTACTATAAAAATGAAAGTAAATTTAATTATCAGTAGAGGAGGCATCAATCAAGCAAGGTTTAAAAAAGCAAGAAATTTTACTCTACAAAGCTTTGTATTTAATTAAACCTCTGAAATTTTTGCTATTTTGCTATGTTATTATAATGATCTCCGACGTAATTAGATGACTCATTTAGGATTATTATTATCATTACTTATCAGACCGTAAATGAGTATAAATACAAAGCTCAAACATCAAACCTACCGAAAATTACTCAAGTATTCTCTCCTTTAAAGAAAAATTTCAAGGATAGGAGGGGAGTATAAATTGCCCTATACAGGATTTTTGTTGCTTTCCTATTAATCTACTAAGAGCACAACAAAAAAGCAGGTACGATTTTTACTCGAACTCTTTGTGATTCAAGAAATTAGTGACGGAAACTGTAATTAAAACCTCTTTTACTATACGTTCTCCCTTCCACTTGCTAAGGGGGGTATCTAGTACTACCTAAACTGTAGGATAGAAATCATCCCTATATTTTTTAAAATTTAAATCAGAAGATAATTTTTACAATTCCTTATACACAAAATTTTACAGTAATTGTAAAGCATGTTTTTTTTGAGAGAAACACTCCACAATTAACAGATGCTTATGATTTCTATTTTTAGAGTCAAATTTACTATTTTATGGCGCTTTAGCTAAGTGTGTTCTCTGATAGTTAGAAAGCCCCTTGGATTATAAATTTTCTCTTTTGCTTGGAAAGTTGCTTAAAATCTGTCAATTTTACAGGATTTTTGTTAACAACAAAGAAAATATTTTAGATTTTATAAACAATTTTTTAGTTATCATAGAAATGGTTATAGCAACTTAATTTAAGTATTTTAAAAAAATACGATTCATTTTAAAGATCTATGCCTTTATTTTAGTGGGGAATCATATGTAAAAAAATTCGTTATTTTTATAAAGTACGAATAAGCTAAGGAGATTAGCTAAAATATACTTTTAAGTCGAAGAAAGAAACTAAGAGTTACACTCTATCGGATAGGAAAGGAAGTAAGGAAGTAAAACAACTTAAAGAATTTTACTGAGTTATCTATGATACAAAATAATATAAATTTAACTAGAGACTTTTTTGATCGAGATACGCTTAAAGTAGCTCAAGATTTACTGGGCAAAGTAATTCGAGTGCGATACCAAACTGTTTGGTTATGTGCGCAAATTATTGAAACAGAAGCATACTATATTCACGAAAAAGCAAGTCATGCTTCTCTAGGTTTTACCGAAAAGCGCAAAGCTTTGTTTATGCCTGCAGGAACTATCTATATGTATTATGCCCAAGGAGGTGATTCTCTAAATATTAGTTGCCACGGCGAAGGAAATTCTGTTTTAATTAAATCTGCTGTGCCTTATGAGGGTGTTAAAAATTTTAAGTTAATGGTAAGTATCATGCAGCAATTAAATCCTTGTAAAAACAAACCTGAATATCGAAAACCCAAACACCTTTGTGCTGGACAGACTTTGTTATGTAAATCCCTTAATTTACGTGTGAAAGATTGGGATCAAAAAAATTTTTCCCCGCAACGATTTATTATTACCGATCAGGGTTATTATCCTGGCAAAATTATACAGACTCGGCGATTGGGAATTCCTAAAGGACGAGATGAAGATTTACTGTATCGATTTGTGGATTATGATTATTCTCATTGTTGTACCAACAATCCACTTAGCAAAAGAAAGTGGCAAGTCGGAAAAGATTATTTTATAATAAAGATAAATTCCCCTGTAATTGACCAAAGAAGTATGAAATGTTCCGACTAGATCTCCTAGAAGACCCTCTAGAGCAATTTAAGTTATGGTATGAAGAGGCTTCTACTCTAAAGAAAGTTTATGACCCACTAACAATGACTTTAGCTACTGCTAACGCAAAGGCAAGACCCACTGCACGTATTGTATTATATAAAGGAATAACGAAAGGTGGGTTTCTTATTTTTACTAATTATTATAGCCAAAAGGGTATTGATTTAGCCGAGAACCCTTATGCAGCTTGGGTATTTTATTGGCCAGAAATTTATAAGCAAGTACGTGGGGAAGGGCATGTTGAAAAACTAACTTATGAAGAATCAAAGACTTATTTTGAAACGCGTCCTTATGAAAGCCAAATTAGTGCATGGGTCTCGGAACAAAGTCAAGAAATTCCTAACCGGGAGTATTTAGTTAATCGATATACAAAATATCGGAAAACATTTCCTAAGGAAATGGGGGTACAGTGCCCCCAATTTTGGGGCGGTTTTCGGTTAGTTCCAACTCGAATGGAATTTTGGACCGGTCAAGATCATCGTCTTCATGATCGTTTTTGTTATTTCAAAGAAGGTAATCATAAATGGAGAATCATTCGATTGGCTCCCTAACTTAATAAAGAATTAAATCTGGGTTAATAAGTATATAATCGTTATTATTTTAGTTTCCTGGTTGTTATACCCACTCAATACTTTCATCATCGATAAAACAGCTGTGACAAACGAACGCCATGACAAAAAGAAGAAAACCGCTAATTTTTATAAAGCTTTTACTCTGATTTACATACAATCAGCATCTAAAAAGTTATTGATTTTGATTACACTCAAATTGATTACACTCAAACCCGAAGTAAATTAAATTTTTACTCAGGAATTAAAAATGAATCTGGATTATATTATTATAATTTTTTGATATAGACGTTAAACAACTGGCCTTTCAATCCATTTTTTGTTGTTATATTTATATATGTATAGTCGGTATTATATTGAGTCATCCTATGATGACCTATGCGCGTTTGAGATCGAGGGGCTAAAGCAATACAAAATACTAAATCAAACATTTATTTAGTAGAGTCAAAATCGAAAAAACGGACTCTATTACGATAATCAATCTAAAATTGGTGATTAAAATTATGAAAGCCTTTGTTAAAAAGGCAACTAATATTGTTACCCAATTATCCCAAGCAGAGGAGTTTTTATAACTACGTTTTCCGAGACAATAGCACAGGGGCGTGAATAAAGAAAGTCAGTTGATGATATGAAAGTAGGACAATGCGCATATAAGAGATAAAAGCCAGTTTGGAGAGTTTTTAAAAACTTCGAAATAAACTGTTTTTTTTCATGATATTTCAGTGATATCTTGATTAATTCTCTATATACTTACTTTAATAAGCAACTGTAAAAGATAGTCAATGTTTTTATATAATTATCTTTAGTTCCTAGTGCGTACGTTTGTTTGTTAAGAAAATTATATGAAAAATAATGTAGTGTTTAGAAGCAAATTAAAAAATTATAATAATTACTTGGTAAACACTTTATGGATAAAAAAGTAAAACAGCTGTTTATTAATAATGTATTGAAGAATATAAAGTTATCTTATACAGTTATATTCCGGAAATCAGTATCTTTCATTAAAGAAAAATTAAAGAGCATGAAAAGTTAAAAAACTAGTTTGGAAGCTATAAAATTAATTGTGCTAAACACAAAATAGGTTCAATAAAAAATACCATACTTTTAATTATACAACCTCATGACTTCTTTTAATTATTTTCCGATAACAAACGAAACAGATTAACAAAAAACTCCTAAGCTTATTTTTTTGGATCTTATTTATGATGAAAGAACTGATAC